>NZ_JBHSIR010000066.1:0-104248 GCF_042653605.1 Pseudonocardia sp. GCM10023141 | reverse complement strand
CCGTGACCCCCCACCGCCGGCGCGACGGATCCCCTCATCGCCGTGCCGAGATCGCGAAATCACCGTGTCGAAACGGCGAAATCATCCGCCCGCGCCATCGGAAGCACGTCAACAAGCGCCATCCGTCCCAACTCGCGGGCCCAACCGTCCCAACTCGCGGGCCCATCCGCCCCAACTCGCGGGCCCATCCGTCGCAACTCGCGCGCTGACCCACACCACCTCACCCCGCGGGCACGCCTGACCCGGGTTCGGCCGAGCCCTGCCGGGCAGGAGAGCCCGAGCGCGCGCAGCGGGGACTGCGTGTCCTCCCGTCGACCTGGCGAAGCCCGATCACGCGACCGCCCCGCGGGCAGCCACACCCAGAACCGACCCCGATCCCAAAGCCTGCCCGTGGGGCGGTCGCGTGATAGCCCTCTGGGAGGTCGACGGGAGGACGCGCCCCAACCTCCCGGAGACCTGCCCTGCCGGCGAGGCGGCCCGAAAGCCAGGGCACGCGACCCGGCCGCACCTGACGGGCGGCACGAAAGCCGGGGCACAACCCAACTCGACCCGACCGGCGGGTAAGTCGGTCCCGACTCGCGGGTCGATCTGTCCCGACTCGCACGTCAGCAGGGTGGCCCTCCAGACGTTGGACGTCAGCAGGGTGGCCTTCCTGACGTGCGGGGCCCGAGCCGTGTTCGGCCGAAGTATCGCCGCCACCGATGGCACCTATCCGTGACATCTGTTGGACCGTAGCCACAATTCTCCCTACCGTCATTCCGGACAGCTTCCGGGAAATGATGTTGCCGGCTTCGGAGGAAACAATGCAGAGCAATGGTGCTCAGCGGCTCGGTCAGGCCGAGTTCCGCAGGGCCGTTGGACATTTCGCCAGCGGGGTCACGGTGGTCACCGCCGAGCGCGACGGGCAGCAGTTCGGCGCCACGATCAGTGCCGTTTCCTCGCTGTCGGCAGAGCCGCCGATGGTGCTGGTCTGCCTCAACCAGCGGCTGGGCACCCATGCCGCGATCGAGGCCTCCGGGCGGTTCACGATCAACATCCTCGGTGAGGGTCAGGGCGGCATGGCGCTGGCGTTCGCGACGGCCGGAGCCGACAAGTTCCGGGATGTCGCCTGGTCGGCCACCGATCACGGGGCCCGCCTCACCGACGCGATCGCGCACCTGTCCTGCCGGGTCGTCGATGATGTCGAGGGCGGAACCCACCGCGTGTTCGTCGCCGAGGTCACCGAGGCCCGCACCGGTTCCGGACGGGGGCCGCTGTCGTACTTCTGCGGCCGGTTCGGGCGTTTCGTCGAGCACGAGGAAGCGTCCTGATCCGCTCGGCCCGTATTCGTCGCAATTTCTGTGTGAACGTCAATGAACAGGAGCAGCAATGAGGACTGGCGCCCAGTACCTGGAATCACTGCGGGACGGCCGGCGGGTCTACGTCGGCGGCGAGTTGATCGACGATGTCACCACTCACCCGAAGACGGCGGGTTATGCGAAGGCCATCGCGGAGTACTACGACCTCCACCACGAGCCGGAGCACCAGGACGTGCTGACGTTCGTCGACGACGACGGCGAGCGCAAGAGCATGCACTGGTTCCTGCCGCGGTCCAAGGAGGACATCGTGAAGCGGCGGGCGTTCCACGAGTTCTGGTTCCGCCACTTCAAGGGCGGCATCTTCACCCGCCCGCCGGCCGGGATGCACGTGGTGATGTACGCGCAGGTCGACGATCCGCAGCCGTGGGAGGACAGCGCCCGCCCGGCCGACGGGCGCAAGATCCCGTTCGCGCAGAACATCCGGGACCAGTGGCAGCGCGTCACGACCGAGGACATCGCGCTGTCACCGATGTTCGTCGACGTGCAGTTCGACCGCGGCCGCGACGACGCGCTGGCGGAGACGCCCATGCTCAGCGTGGTCGAGCAGAACGACGACGGCATCGTGGTGCGGGGCTGGAAGGCGATCGGTACGTCGATCGCCTTCGTCAACGAGCTGCTCATCGGCAACCTGTGGCGGCCGGGCCAGACCGTCGACCAGACGGTGTACGCGCTCGTGCCGGTCACGGCGCCGGGGGTCTCACTGGTCTGCCGGGAGTCCAACGCGACGCCCGAGGCCGACCCGTACGACCACCCGCTCTCCACCATCGGTGACGAGCTCGACGGGATGGCGTACTTCGACGACGTGTTCATCCCGTGGGAGCGGGTGCAGCACATCGGGAACCCGGACCACGCCAAGTGGTACCCGCAGCGGCAGTTCGACTGGGTGCACGTCGAGACCCAGATCCGCCACACCGTCCACGCGGAGCTCATCGTCGGTCTCGCGCTGCTGCTGACCAGCGCGCTGGGCACGAACAACAGCCCGGTCGTGCAGGCGCAGCTCGCCGACATCGTGCGGTTCCGGGAGACGTGCAAGGCGTTCGTCATCGCCGCGGAGGACACGGGCTTCGTGACCGCCGGTGGGCTCTACAAGCCGAACAACATCTACGTCGACCTCGGGCGCGCGCACTACCTCGAGAAGATCCACGACATCGTCAACCAGCTCATCGAGTTCTGCGGCCGCGGCGTGGTGATGGCCCCGACCAGGGCCGACTTCGACGACCCGTACATCGGTCCGAAGCTGGAGGAGGCGCTGCGCGGTTCGGCCATCAGCGCGCGGGACCGCGTCAGCATCTTCCGGCAGATCAGCGAGCGCTACCTCACGCAGTGGGGCGCCCGGCACGAGATGTTCGAGAAGTTCAACGGCACCCCGCTCTACCTGGTGCGGCTGCTGACGATGCAGCGCACCGAGTACCAGGTGGACGGCCCGCTCACCGACCTCGCCCGGCAGGTGCTCGGGTTCGGGGACACCGCGGAGCTCGCCGCCCGCGCGGCGGACGCCGAGCAGCGCTCGCACTACGCGTCGGTGAAGTACCAGCCCGAGTACGCGCGTGAGCAGGACGTGCGTGATGGCTACTTCAAGGAGCCGACCCCGGCCTGACCCGACCCGCCGTCGCCAGCACCATCGCGCGCAGCCACTGGTGCGCGGGATCGGCGGAGTGGCGGGGGTTCCAGTACATCGTCTCGTTGATGTCGGGCACGGGGATCGGTGGCTCGACGAGCAGCAGCCCGTCCATCGGCAGCAGCGTCGCCGTCCGTTCCAGGATGAGGCTGACCAGTGAGGTGCCGCGCACCATCAGCGGCACGAGCAGGAAGCTCTCGATGGTCAGCTCCACCCGCCGGGCCAGCCCCAGCGCCATCAGGTGCCGATCGGCCAGGTTCAGCTGCATGTCCTGGCCGATCGAGTAGACGAGGTGGGGCAGCGACAGGTAGCGGTCCAGGTCGAGGCCGTCCCGCGCGACTCCCTCGTGCATCGCGGCGTCGAGGACGCACAGCCAGCGGTCGCGGAACAGGGCCGCGCTCGGCAGCGACGACGGGCCCAGCGTCTCCTGCGGCTCGATGGCGAGGTCCACGCGATCGTCGCGCAGCAGGGCGTGCACGTCGTCGGATCGGGGCCGGACGTTGACGGTGACGTGCGGTGCTTCCACCGACAGCGTCCGGATCAGCGGTGCGAGCAGTGTGGCCGTCGCGTAGTCGGACGCGCTGATGGAGAACGAGCGGCCGGCGGTGGCCGGCACGAAGCGCTCGGGCCCGGCCAGTACCGCGTCGATGCCGCGGAGGACCTCGCGCACCGGCTCCACGAGATCCTCCGCACGTGCGGTCAGGGTCAACGCCCTGCCGTTGCGGACCATGAGCGGGTCGTCGAACAGCTTGCGCAGGCGGGCCAGCGACCCGCTCATGGCGGACTGGCTCAGGTTCAGCCGTCGTGCCGCGACGGACACGCTGCGGGTGGCGAGCAGCGCGTCCAGGTCGACGAGCAGGTTGAGGTCGACGCTGCGCAGGTCCGGCACGGCCAGCTCCCATCGGTGTGGCCGATGGCGGGCATCGACGACATCTGCTGGACCGTAGCCGAGGCTCAGCCGGAGTGCGAGCCCCGCCTGGTAGAAGGCGTAGAACGACGGCAGCACCACGGCGAGGCCGTAGCCCAGGCCGTACCCCGATGCCCGCACGCCCGTCTGTAACCGCTCGCAGATGTAGGACGGGAGGCACGCCCAGGGGGAGTAGACGGCGATGAGCAGGACGGTGAGCGCCGCGCCGACCAGCAGCAGGAAGCTCCGCAGGTTCGCGCCCTGGAACAGCGACCGCAGCGGTGATGACTGCGCTGATGACTGCGCCGACGACGCTGCCGCGGCACCCTTGACCAGTTCGGACTCGCTGACGGAGCGCCGGTAGTAGAAGGCGAGCACGATCGCGAACACGCCGCCCAGCGCGAAGGGGATCCGCCAGCCCCACTGCACGTAGCCCGCTAGCACGCCGTCGGCGGGCACCAGCGTCAGCAGAGCCAGTGTGAGCAGCGAGATGAACGCGTACGCCAGCGGGAACCCGCTGTTGATGAGCGCGCCGTAGACCCCGCGCCGGGCCTGCGGTGCGAGCTCCATCGCGAGCGGGTTGGCTCCGGTGTACTCACCGCCGAGGAACACCCCACCCAGCAGTCGCAGGATGATGAGCAGCACCACGGCGCCGACCCCGAGGTGCTGGTATCCGGGTAGCGCGGCGATGGCGATCGTCGTGGCACCCACCCCGCCGAGCGCGATGATCGTGGCGCGCTTGCGACCCGTGCGGTCGGCGATGTGACCGAAGACGAAGGCGCCGATCGGGCCGGGGGTGCGGCTGACCGTCGTGATCGACGCCCTCTACGGCGCGATGTACCACCGGTTGCTGGTGAGCCGCGAGACCATCGACGGCGAGTACGTCCGCGACCTCGTGAACACCGTCATCGACGGTGTCGCGGCGGGGTGAGCGTGCGGGTCGGATGCCGCGGTGCCCGGCCGGAGATCCGGCCGGGCACCAGCGACCTGCCCGGGCGATCGATCAGGTGCTCGTTCAGACGCGGGCTCCCTCGCTCGCGCGCGTCATCGTGAAGCCGTCGTAGCCGGCGCCCGCGACCTCGCCGAGCTTCTGCCGGTAGGCCCCGATCCCGGCCATGTAGAACATCACGGCGTTCTTCTTGCCGGGGATGTTCGCCCCGAAGATCCACGAGTCGGCCTGCGGGAACAGCGTCATGTTGGCGATCTCCTCGCAGGTGGCGGTCCAGCCCGCCTCCGCAGCCGCGGTCGGCTCGACGGTCCGCACGCCGTCGCGGATCGCGCTGCCGATCAGCTCGCCGATCCAGTCGACCTGCGACTCGATGCTCGGCGGGAGGTTCGTGAACGGCCCGTTCGGGCCGAGGATCATGAACATGTTCGGGAACCCGGCCTTCGACAGCCCGAGGTAGCTGGTCGGGCCGTCGGTCCAGTGGTCGTTGATGTGCCGGCCGTCGCGCCCGCGCAGGTCCATCGCGCGGTAGTTGCCATCGACGGCATCGAACCCGGTGGCGAGCACCAGGACGTCGAGCTCGTGCTCCACCCCGTCGGCGGTGCGGACGCCGGTGGGGGTGATCGTCTGGATCGGGTTCTCCTTGATCGAGACCAGCTCGACGTCGTCGCGGTTGAACGTCTCGTAGTAGCCCTCGTTGCACAGCGGGCGCTTGGCGTAGACGTCGGTCGGGGTCAGCTTGCGGGCGGTCTCCGGGTCGTCGACGATCTCGGCGATCTTGGAGCGGATGAAGGCGGCGGCGGCCGCGTTCGCGTCCGGGTCGGTGGCGATGTCGGAGAACGTGCCGAACATGAACCGGAAGCCGTTGCCCTTGTCCCAGTTCTCCTGGAACACGCGGCGCCGCTCGTCCGCCGACACGCTCATCGCCTCGATCCCGCTCTCCTCGAACCCGAAGGCGACGACGGAGCCGCGGACCTGCTCCCAGATCGCGTCGAAGTCCGCCTTGGTGCGTTCGACCTCGTCCCGGTCCACCGGACCGTTGCCCGACGGCACGCAGTACTGCGGCGAGCGCTGGAACACCGTGAGGTGCGCCGCGGCCTTCGCGGCGGCGACGATGAACTGGGTGCCCGTCGAGCCGGTGCCGATCACGCCGACCCGCTTGCCGGTGATGTCGAGGTCGGCGGGCCAGGCGTTGGTGTGCACCAGCGGGCCCGCGAACGCCTCCAGGCCCGGGATGGCGGGGATGTTGCTCTTCGCGAGCAGGCCGAGCGCGTTGACGAGGAAGCGGCTGGTGCGGCTGGCCCCGTCGGCCGTGGTGACCGTCCACAGGTCGGTGGCGTCGTCCCACACGGCGCCGGTGACCTCCGTGTCGAGCTGGATGTCGCGGCGCAGGTCGTAGCGGTCGACGACGTGCTCCAGGTAGGCGAGCACGTCGGACTGGTCGAGGTAGCGGGTGTTCCAGTCCCACTCCTGCAGCAGGTCCTTGTCGAAGGAGTAGCGGTAGACGAAACCCTCCGTGTCGGACTTGGCGCCGGGATACCGGTTGAAGTACCAGGTGCCGCCGACGCCGCCGCCCTTCTCGAAGGCCGTGGCGGTCAGGCCGAGCTCGTCGCGCAGCTTGTGCAGCATGTAGATGCCGCCGAAGCCGGCGCCGATGACGATCGCGTCGACGTCGGGAGTGGAGGGGGTGTTCATGGATGCTCCTGGGGTCGGCAGGGGAGGGGGCAGCACGGTCATCCGCGGTACCACGTGGCGAGCGCGGCGATCTCCGCGTCGGCCTCCGGCGCGGTGCCTGCCAGGAACGGGAAGACGTGCTGCATGCCGTCGACGACCGAGACGGTGACGTCCACCCCGGCCGCGCGGGCCCGCGCGGCCACGCGGGTGGCGTCGTCGAGCAGCGACTCCGCCCCGCCGGCATTGACGTAGAGCGGGGGGAAGCCGGTGAAGTCGGCGTGGAGCGGGTTCGCCAGCGGTGTCCGCGGGTCGATCTCCGCACCCAGGACGCCGGCGATCATCCCCTCGAGCAGTGGCACCGTGATCAGGGCGTCGGTCGCGTCGTTGGTCACCAGCGTGGCACCGGTGTTCTCCATGTCCAGCCACGGCGAGAAGGCGACCACCCGCCCGGGCAGCGCCCCGCCCCGCTCACGCAGCGCCAGCGCGACGGCGATGGCCAGGTTGCCACCCGCGGAGTCGCCGATCGTGGTGATGGCGGCCGGCGCGATCCCGCGGTCGGTGAGTGCCGTGAACGCCGCGACCCCGTCCTCGACCTGTGCGGGGTGCGGGTGCTCCGGCGCCCGGCGGTAGTCGAGGACGAGTGCGACGACGCCCAGCGCCTTCGCCACGTGCGCCGCCAGCTTGCGGTGGCTGGCGGCCGAGCCGACGGCGAAGCCGCCGCCGTGCAGGTAGAGCAGCACCTGCGAGGTGTCCGCGCCGACCGGCAGCGTCCAGATCCCCGGGACGCCGCCGACGGTCTCCTCCCGGTAGGTCACGTCCTCGGGTTCGCGGGTGGGCTGGTGCCACTCGTCGAAGATGCTGCGGAACAGGCGGGTGGTCAGGCCGGGAGTCGTGGCGATGATGTCGGCCCAGTCGGCGTAGAGCGCGCGGAGCGCGTCCGACTCGGTCGAGCAGCCCGGTGGGCGGGTCGATGGCGCCGCTGTCATCTGGTCCTCCTCCAACTCGTGCCGGTGGCCGTCGCTGCGGCCCGGCCGGTGTGACGTGGGTCCCAGCGTGGCGAGGGGGGCATCGGCTGCGGGTGTTCCGATCTGGAACGGCGCCGGGTGTTCCGAAACGGAACACCCCACGAGGTCGCGAAGCGGCCTAGCGTGAGTGGGCTCCGAGGGCCAGCACTGGCGTGCGAGGTGCGACGTGGGGCACGGTAGGTGGGCAGTGGGCGATGGTGCCCGCGCGACCGCGGGCGGCGCCGCGCCCGCAACGGATCCCGGGGCAACGATGCGTCGAAACGAGAGCCGCCACCAGCCGCTGCTGTCGCCGGTCCAGCGGGAGCACACGCGCCGCAGCCGGGAGGAGCTCGTCCACGGCGGCGTACTGACCCAGCCGCCCGGTCGCAGCGGGGTACCGCAGTACATCGAGCGGAGCTGGCGGCGGTGCGTCGGCGAGCAGGTGCCCGTCGCGCCCGAGCACATCGACTACCGCGAGCCCGACGACGACCTCTCGGTGCTGCGCCGGGCGGCGATGCCGGTGCTGGACCGGCTCAACGACAGCTTCGCCGACGTGCCGGTGGCCATGGTGCTGTCGGATGCCACCGGGCTGATCATCGCGCGCCACGCCGACCTGCGCCGCCAGCGCGACGTCATGGACCGGGCCAGCGCGGCCGAGGGCTTCGACTACTCGGAGCACTCGATCGGTACCAACGGTCTCGGCACCGTGCTCGTCGAGCGCCGCCCGGTGCTGGTGCGCGGCCCGGAGCACTACAACGCCATGTTGGAGGACCTGACCTGCGCCGGAACGCCGATCATGGAGCCCTTCACCGGGCGCATGGTCGGGTCGTTCTCGCTGGCGTGCTCGATGCGTGACGTCCACCCGCTGATGACGGTCATGGCCGGTGACATCGGACGTCAGATCGAGGCGCGGATCCTCGAGGAGGCGGGGGACCGGCACCGCAGGCTCGTGCAGGCCTACCTGGCGATCGAGCGGACCGGGACGGCCGCACTGGTCGTGGACTCCGACACCCTGCTCGCCAACCGGCTGGGCCTGCTGCACATCGGGCCGGAGCTGCACCCGCTGCTGTGGCGGTTCCTCAGCGAGCACCGTCTCGTCGCACCCACCCGGATGCGGATCCCGCTCTCCGACGGCGTCCACGACGCCGTTGTCGAACCGGTCGACGAGCGGGGGAGCGGGGCGTTCTGCGTGCGGCTGCTGCCGCCCCGAGCTCCCGATCCCTACCGCCCGGACGCGCGACCGGCCACCGCTCCGCTGCAGGTGGCCACGGCCCCCGGCCTGCCTGCGCGCGAACCCGGGCAGGTGCGCGACCCCCTGCACTTCGACGGTGCGGTCGACCGGCAGCTGGAGACGGCGGTCCGGCACCGCGAGCTCGTCGCGCTGGTCGGGGCGGGTGGCACGGGGAAGCTGCGCGCCGCACTGCGCGTGCTGAGCCGCCACGGTGCCACGGACCCGCTGGTCGTCGAGCCGCACCTGGATCCCGGGTGGTTCGCCGCGGCGCGCCTCGCCGCGGCAGACGGGCGCGGTCTGGTGCTGCGCCGCGTCCACCTGCCACCGGCGCCGTCGGTTGCGCAGCTGCAGGCCCTCGCCGGTGCCGGCACACCGATCGCACTGACCGTCGACCTCGACGCCGCCGCCGACGATGCGGTCGCGATGGTGCGCAGGCTCGGCACCACGGTGCGGCTGCCCGGCCTCTCCCAGAGCCTGGAGTACCTGCCGTCGCTCGTGCGGGCGATGCTGGCCGAGCGGCCCGCACCGGAGTCGGCGACGCGCTTCGCGCCTGCGGTGTGGGAGCGGCTGATGTGCTGGCACTGGCCGGGGAACCTGGCTGAGCTCCACCACACGGTCGTGCTGCTGGCGCGCCGTGCGGCGGGCGGGACCGTCGAGGTCGACGACCTGCCCGACGAGCTGCGCATGCCGCGGCGTGCGCTGGGCCTGCTGGAGTCGGCCGAACGCGAGGCCGTCGCCGATGCTCTGCGCACCGCGGGCGGCAACCGCAGCCGGGCGGCGCAGGCGCTCGGCATCGGCCGCAACACGCTCTACCGCAAGATGCGCGAGTTCGGGATCAGCTGAGGGCCTGCTTCAGCAGCGCGGTGATCCGCTCCTCGGCGTCGCGGGTCAGCTCGGCCACCGCGAAGGAGGTCGGCCACAGCGCGCCGTCGTCGAGGTTCGCCTCGTCGCTGAAGGTGAGCGTCGCGTACCGGGTCGTGAACTTCGCCGCGGGCTGGAAGTGGCAGACCACCTTGCCGTTGCGGACGTACGCGGGCATCCCGTACCACAGCTTCGACGTGAGCTCCGGAACGTTGGCCCTGATCAGCGCGTGCAGCCGCTCGGCGATCGGGCGGTCGGACCCGACCATCTCGGCGATCTTCGCCAGCACGTCGCTCTCGGGGTCGGCCTTGGTGCCGCGCCGGGCAGCACCCTTCAGCTCCGCGGCGCGCTGCTTCATCGCGCTGCGCTCGTCCTGGGTGAAGCCGTTGTAGCTCTCGGTGTTCGACATGGGTCGTCCTTCCGGTGGTGGGTGATCGGGAACGGGAACGGGGTCAGTACGAGCCGGCCTGCTGGCGGGTCGGCGCGTTGAGCCGGTTGAAGGCGTTGGTGATCGCGATGTTGAGCAGCAGTGCCGCGAGCTCCTGCTGGTCGAAGTGCTTGGCAGCCACGTCCCACACCTGGTCCGGCACCGCGTCCGGCCGGTCGGCGAGCCGGGTCACGGCCTCGGTCAGCGCCAGCGCGGCGCGTTCCTCGTCGCTGAACCACGGCGTCTCGCGCCATGCGGCCACGGCGTGCACCTGGTCCGCGGTGGCGCCGAGTCCGGTGGCGTGCTGGACGCCGCCCGCCACGCAGGGGCCGCAACCGTTGATCTGGCTGGCCCGCAGGTGGCTCAGCGCCAGCACCTTGCCGTCCACCCCGGAGCCTGCGACGGCCCGGGTGACGCCCATCAGAGCCTCCATCGCTCCGGGAACCAGCGTGACGGGGTTCGGCATCCGTTCGGTCGACATCAGGTGCTCCTTCGTGGTGGCAGTGGCTGTGGGGCGGAGGGGGTGGTGCCTCGCCGACAGGAGTGATCCGACCATCGACGGGCCGTGCCGCGCGTGGTCCGTGGGACACCGTGGGACACCCGCAACGCGCCCCACCAGCGCGGACAGGTGACCGATCCGTTTCCGTGGGGCGGGACAGGTAGCGTGTGGCCGGTGTCGGGCTCCCGGGAGCGGTTGGTCGCCCAGCTCGGCCGGATCAAGGAGCTCAGCGGGCTGAGCCTGCGCGCGCTCGCCCAGCAGGCGGGACTGAGCAGCTCGTCGCTCTCGCGCTACCTCACCGGTCGGCTCGTGCCGCCGTGGGAGGCCGTCGTGGCGCTGTGCCGGGTCGTGGGCCGCGACCCCCGGCCGCTGCGTCCGATGTGGACCGAGGCGGCGAAGGCCGGTGCGGCGCCCGCCCCGCGCCGCAACGACCTCCCGGCCGACCTGATCGACTTCACCGGCCGGGCGGCGGACGTCGCCCGCGTCGAGGAGCTGCTGCGCACCGTGGGCGCGGTGGTGATCGACGGGATGGCCGGGGTCGGCAAGACCAGCCTGGCTGTGCACGCGGCTCACCGGCTCGCCGCGGCCTACCCCGACGGTGGCCTCTACCTCGATCTGCACGGGTTCACACCGGGCCAGGAGCCGCTCGAGCCGCAGGCGGCGCTGGGAAGGCTGCTGGGCGCGGTGGACGTCTCGCACCCGCCCGCGGGTGTCGAGGAGCGCGCTGCGCTGTGGCGATCGGAGCTGTCGCGCAGGCGCGCGCTCGTCGTGCTCGACAACGCCGTCGACGCCGAGCAGGTGCGCCCGCTGCTGCCCGGCGCGGGGAGGTCCGCGGTGCTGGTCACCAGCCGGACGCGGCTGATCAGCCTGGACGGGGTGCCGCCGGTGTCGCTGGCGCCGCTGACCGACGTCGAGGCGGCGCACCTGTTCGGGCAGGCGGCCGGCGTCGGGGACGGGGTCGGGGACGACGGGCAGGGGGTCGGGCAGGTGCTGGCCCAGTGCGGCGGGCTCCCGCTGGCGCTGCGGATGGCGGGGGCGCGGCTGCGGCACCGCCCGGGCTGGACGGTGGCGGTGCTGGCCGAGCGGCTGCGCGACAGCGCCGGGCGCTTCGACGCGGTGTTCGGCATGTCGCTGCAGCAGCTCGACCCCGGCCAGCGGCGGGTGTTCCGGCTGCTCGGGGTGCTGCCGGGCACCGACTTCGATGCGGCAGCTGCCGCAGCGCTCGCCGACCTGCCGCCCGAACGCACCGACGCGGTGCTCGAGGAGCTGCTCGACGCGCACCTCGTCCAGGAGACCTCACCAGGGCGCTACCGGATGCACGACCTGATCCGGCGCTACGCAGCCGACCTCGCCGCCGACGAGGAACCGCAGGCACAGCAGGCGCTGCGGCGGGTGCTGGACCACTACCTGGCGCTGGCCGTCGCGCAGGACCGGACGCTGCCCTCCCCGTTGCGCAGGGAACCGGCGCCGGGCGACCCGGTGCGCGCCATGGCCTGGTTCGACCTGGAGTACGTCAACCTGGTCGCCTGCTTCGACGCGGCGGTGCGGCTGGGTGCCGACGCGGTGGTGGCGCAGCTGCCCCGGTCCCTGCGGGTCTGGTTCTTCCGGCACCGGGGCACCGACGACCAGGTGCGCCTGCTCGAGGCCGCCGCGGCCGCCGCGGAGCGCCTCGGGTGGCACCAGGAGCGGGCCACGCTGCTGGCCGACCTCGGCTACGCCCGTGCCGCCGCCGGGCGCCTCACCGAGGCACTGGCCGCCTACGAGCTGGCCGCCTACGAGCTGGCCGCCCCCGAGCTGGCTGATGGCGAGCCGGCTGATGGCGAGTCCGGTGGTGGAGATCTCGCGGCGGCGCTGGCACTGCGGATCGGTTTCGCGCGCCGTGACCTCGGTGAGCTCGATGCGGCCCGCGACCGGTTCCGGCAGGCCCGTGAGCTGTTCGAGAAGGCCGGGAACCGCGCGGGCTGGTCCCAGGCGCTGGCTTTCGACGGCTGGGTCACGCTGGGCCTGGGGCAGCGCGCCGAGGCCGTCGAGCTGGCCCGGGCGTCCATTGCCCTCGCCACCGGGCCCGGCCGGATCACCGGGCTGGGCGCGCTCGGTGTCGCGCTGGCGGCTACCGATCCCGCGGAGTCGCTGCGCACGCTGCACGAGGCTCTGGGGCTGGCGGAGCAGCACGACCTGCAGCACAATCAGGCGTGGTGCCACAACCAGCTCGGCGTCGCGCTGCGCCTCATGGGTCGTGCCGAGGAGGCACTCGACCACCACCGGCGTGCCTTCGCCCTGCTGGAACCGCTCGCCGAGATCCAGCTGGAGATCGACTGCCTGCACGCCCACGCCGCGACGTGCCGCGCGGCCGGTCGGGACACCGAGGCACTGGCACTGCTGGATCGGATCATCGCGGTCGCGAACGAGCTCGGTCGCCCGCACGACGAGCTGCTCGCCCGCACGGCGCGGGAGGGCATCCTGCGTGACGCCGCCCGGCCGAGGTGAGACGGATCCGCCGAATGCGTCACATCCCATGCGAACCGCGGAAACCTGCTTAGAATACTGATCGGCGCAAGGAGGCGTTCATGACCGCACTACGGGAGTCGTCCGCGAGCGACCACAGGATCCGGTGCCTCGCACTGGCGGTCAGACGAACGCAGATCCTGGTCGGGTCGCAGCGGGCGCGCGTACCCGTGGACGATGCCGCGACGGCCGACGCGACGGTGGCCGAGCCGGAGCCGGCCGCGGCGATCAGCGGGTAGGTGGTGCCGCGAGGGCGACCTCGCATGCCGCGGCAGGTCATCGCACACGTTCCACACCCTGCGAGCACGGGACACGATGTGCGACGTCGGGAAGGCGTGTGCGACTCACTTGCTGAAACCGGCGGTGAGGCCGCTGAGCAGCTGGCGGCGGCCCACCGCGTAGAGGATGACGACGGGCAGCGTCGTGAGCACGACCGCGGCGAGCACGGCGGGCACGTTGACGCTGTACTGGCCCTGGAATGTCCACAGCGCGAGCGGCAGGGTCCGCCGGTCCGGGCTCTGGGTGAGCACCAGCGGCAGCAGGAACCCGTTCCAGACCGCCAGCCCGTTGTAGATGCACACGGTGACCAGCGCCGGGCGGGTCAGCGGCAGTGCCAGGCGCAGCAGCATCGTCCACTCGCTGGCGCCGTCCATCCGCATCGACTCGAAGAGCTCCTTCGGCACGTCGCGGACGAAGTTCGAGAGCACCAGCACCGACAGCGGGATGGAGAACGCGATCGACGGCAGGATGATCCCGAGCAGGGAGTCGTAGAGGTGCAGCCGGATGATGATCAGGTAGACCGGGATGATGGTGGCCTGCAACGGGATCGCCAGCCCCGCGAGGAACAGCGAGTTCACGCCGCGCAGGAACCAGCTGCCGCTGCCGCGGACGATGGCGTAGGCCGCCATGAACGACACCGCGGCGGCCGGCACGATCGTCCCGATCGAGACGATGACGCTGTTGAGGAAGTACTGGGCGAAGTCGGACTCGATGACGAGCTGGTAGCTGTCCAGCGTCGGCGCGGTCGGCGGCTGGAACGGGTTCTGCGTGAAGTAGTCGCTCTGGGGCTTGAAGCTCGTGATGATGATCCAGTAGATGGGCACCACGACGATCGCGAGCCAGATCCAGCCTGCCGTCGCACCCAGCCAGTTGGGCCGGCCGGCACCGCCCGTGCGCGCGGCGCGCGGGGCGGGCGTGCTCGTGGCCGGGCCGGCTCCGGTGGTCAGCGTCATGAGATCGTCGCCATGGGTGGTGTCGTCGTCATGAGTCGTCACTGCCCTTCCAGCTGGCTGTCGGTGTCGGCGCCCCCGCCGATGCGGCGCAGCAGCAGGGCCAGCGCCAGTCCGACGAGCACGAGGATGACCGCGATCACGCTCGCCGGGCCCATCAGGTTGGCCTTGAAGCCCTTCGTGTACATGTCCAGCGCGAGCACGCGGGTGGCATCTCCCGGCCCGCCCGCGGTGAGCACGAAGATGAGGTCGAAGAACGTCAGCGAGCCGACCACCATCAGCGTCGACGACGTGATGATCGTGTTCCGCAGCAACGGAACGGTGATGCTGAAGAACCGGCGGGCCCGCCCGGCGCCGTCGATCGTGGCCGCCTCGTAGAGCGAGGCCGGTATCTGCCGCACGGCGCCCTGGTAGATCAGGGAGTGGAACGGCACGAACTGCCAGGACACCACGAAGATGACGACGCCGACGGCGAGGCCGCTCTCACCCAGCCAGTCCTGGCTGAGCAGCGGGATGTGCAGGCCGGCGCCGAGCCCGAAGTTCGGGTCGAGCAGCGCCTTGTAGGTGATGGCGATCGCCGCGGAGCTCAGCAGCAGCGGGATGAAGTACAGCACGGCCAGCACCTCGCGGTAGCGCTGCCGGCCGGCGAGGAAGACGCCGATGAGGATGCTCGCCGGGGTCTGCACCACCCACGACAGCACCATGATCAGGAACGTGACCCACAGCGCGTGGAGCAGCCCCGGGTCGCCGAGCACCGCCTGCCAGCTGTCGAAGCCGGCCGGATGGATGTCGCCGATGCCGTCCCACTGCGTGAAGCTCAGGCCGAGCACACCGAGCAGCGGCACCACGGCGAAGCCGATGAACAGCAGCAGCGCGGGCAGGACCATCCAGGCGACCGAGCCGCTCCGCCCGGTCGGTGACGAGCGCCGTTGCGGCGCCTTCCGAACGGCGAGCGGAGCGGCGGTCGTCGTCACTTGCCGATGACCTGGTTGAGGTTCGTCGCGAACTGCTGCGGGGTGACCGACAGCTGGAAGAGCTTGGAGATGTTGTCCAGCAGCACCTCTGCGGCGGTGGGGCTCATCGCCTGGTCCCAGGACTGGGCGAACACCTTCGCACCCGACGACACGCCGTAGACGAACTTGAGCCAGTCGGCGTCCTTCGAGGCGGCGATCAGGCTTTCGGTGCCCTTCACGACCGGGATCGACCCCGAGTCGATCCACTGCTTGATCTCCTCGTTGGAGAGGATGGCCGTGGCGAGGAACTTCTTCGCGATGGTCTTCTGCTCCTCGGTGGCCTTCGAGGAGATCGACAGGTACTGGCCGGGGTTGCCGACCGTGTCGGTGGGGTCGCCCTTGCCGCCGTCGACGCCCGGGAAGTTCATGTAGCCGAGCTTGCCGCTCGAGACGAAGTCGCCGCCGTCCTTGGCCATGCTGCCGTAGGTCCACGAGCCGTGCAGCATCATCGCGGCCTTGCCCGTGTACAGCAGCGCCTGGTCGGCGTTGGAGTCGGCGGTGATGGACGAGAAGCCCTTGATGAAGCCGCCCGCCTGGACCAGGTTCTGTACCTCGGTCAGCGCGCGGATCGAGGAGGGGTCCGACCAGGCGTCCTTCTGGCCGGCGAAGACCGCGTCGAACACCCCGGGGCCGCCGATGCGGTCGTAGAGGAACTCCAGCCACATCATGTTGGTCCAGCGCGACTGGCCACCGAGGGAGAACGGTGCGATGCCCACGGCGTTGAACTTGGGCACGAGCGCCATGACGTCGGCCCACGACTGCGGGGGCTGCGCGCCGATCTTCTCGAACGCCGGCTTGTTGTAGTACAGGACGATCGGCTGGACCGTCTCGACCGGCATCGCGTAGAGCTTGCCGTTGACGGTGGCCGCGGCGAACGAGGAGGGGAACAGCTTGTCCTTCACCGCGGGGTTCTGGGCGAAGAAGTCCGTCATGTCGTCGACCTGACCGGCGTCCACGTAGCTCTTCAGGCCACCGCCGCCCCAGCCCCAGATGAGCGTGGGCGCCTGGCCGGCACCGATCGCCGTCTTGATCTTGGTCTTGTAGGCGTCGTTCTGGAACGACGTCAGCGCGATCTGGGTGCTGGGGTTCGCCGCGTTGAAGCGCTGGATGGTGGCGGTGCGGATGCCCTCGTTCGGCTGGCCCGTGAGGATCCACGTGCTCGTCCCGGCGGCACCCGGTGCGGCGGGGGCGCCGCCAGTGGTGGAGGCGGCGGGGCCTGCGGTGCCGCAGGCGGCCAGGCCGGCGATCGAGGCGCCCCCCGCGAGCAGGCCGAGGAAGTTGCGCCGGGACGTCATGGTGGGTTCCACGATGAACTCCGTAATCGAGAGCCGTGGGACCGGACCACGGCAGGTGGGTAGCGGGCGATGCCGGCGACGTGGACACTGTCGTGAGAGCGCTCCCACGAAGGAGTACGAGGATCTCCCGACGGTGCCCCAAGTTTCGAGCGTACGAAACCTAAGTTTCGCAAACCCTGCTGTCAAGGGGTTGAATTGATCGATGTAGTTGCGCGAGGATTCCGTCGATCTGCGCCTTGAGATGCGCATTTGTTGCCGCTCGCGGGGTCGAGCGCGCTTCGAAACTTTTCGTAATTCAAATGCTGGAACGGGTGGTGGAGCGCTCATGACGACCTCGGTGTCGGCTGCGGCGGGGCCCGCGGTGCGCCCGTGGCAGAACACCGCGCTCACCGCCGGTGAACGCGTCGAGCTGCTGCTGGCGGCGATGACGCCTGCGGAGAAGCTCGGCCAGCTGGGCAGTCGCTGGGCGGGCAACGACATGGGTGTCCCCGAGCCGCCCGATCCGGATGCGCCCAACGTCGCGCCGATGCAGGAGGTCTTCGCGGCGTCCGGCACGGTGTCGCTCGAGGAGGCCGCCCGCGACGGGCTCGGCCATCTCACCCGGGTCTGGGGGAGCGTCCCGCTCACCGCCGACGAGGGCGTGGCCGAGCTGGTCCGCCAGCACCGCGTCGTGCTGGCGGGATCGCGGCTCGGCATCCCGGCGCTGGTCCACGAGGAGTGCCTGACCGGCTTCACGACGTTCGGCGCCACCGTCTACCCCGCCGCGATCGCGTGGGGCGCCACGTTCGACCCGGCCCTCATCGAGCGGATGGCGGCCGCGATCGGCCGCGACATGGCCGCGGCGGGCGTGCACCAGGGCCTGTCCCCGGTGCTCGACGTCGTGCGCGACTACCGGTGGGGCCGGGTGGAGGAGTCGATCGGCGAGGACCCCCATCTCGTCGCCACGCTCGGGTCCGCCTACGTCCGCGGCCTGCAGTCGGCCGATGTCATCGCCACCCTCAAGCACTTCGCGGGCTACTCGGCCTCCCGGACGGGCCGCAACCACGGCCCCGTCTCGATGGGACGGCGCGAGCTGCTCGACGTCATCCTGCCGACGTTCGAGACGGCGATCGCGACGGCAGCCGCCGGTTCGGTCATGAACTCCTACTCCGACGTCGACGGCGTGCCCGCCGGCGCCGACCCGTGGCTGCTGACCACGGTCCTGCGCGACGACTGGGGCTTCGCCGGCACGGTCGTGTCCGACTACTGGGCCGTGCCGTTCCTCGCCTGGATGCATCGCGTCGCCACCGACCAGGACGCGGCCGGTGCACTCGCGCTGGCCGCGGGCATCGACGTCGAGCTGCCCGACACGTTCGGCTTCGGGGCCGGGCTGCTGGAGCGGGTGCGTTCCGGGCAGGTCGCGGAGGAGCTCCTCGACCGGGCGGCGCGGCGCCTGCTCCTGCAGAAGGTGCAGCTCGGGCTGCTCGACGCGGACTGGACGCCGGAGGGTTCCGTCGATCGGGCCGCGCTGGACCTGGACTCCGCCGCCAATCGCGCGCTCGCCGGTGAGCTGGCGGAGCGTTCGGTCATCCTGCTCGATGCCGGCAGCGCCCTGCCGCTGCGGGGCGCGGGACGGCCCGCGCTGCAGCGGGTGGCCGTCGTCGGGCCGTGCGCAGCGGACCCGCGGACGTTCATGGGGTGCTACGCCTTCCCCAACCACGTGCTGCCCCGCCACCCCGGCCACGGGCTCGGCGTCACGGTGCCCACCGCGGTCGAGGCGCTGGAGCGGGAGCTCGCCGGGCCCGAACCCGGAGGCACCGACGTGGCCTACGAGCCGGGCTGCGCGGTTCTGGGCGATGACCGGTCCGGGATCGCCGCTGCGGTGGCGGCCGCGAGCGCCGCCGAACTCTGCGTCGCCTTCGTCGGGGACCTGTCGGGGCTGTTCGGGCACGGCTCGTCGGGGGAGGGTTGCGACGCCGAGGACCTGCGCCTGCCCGGCGTGCAGGCGGAGCTGCTCGAGGCGCTGCTGGCGACCGGGACGCCGACGGTCGTCGTGGTCGTCTCGGGCCGTCCCTACGCACTGGGCTCCGTCGCGGACCGCGCGGCCGGGCTGGTGCAGGCGTTCCTGCCCGGCCAGGAAGGTGGTGCGGCGATCGCCGGCGTGCTCAGCGGCAGGATCGTGCCCGGCGGCAAGCTACCGGTGCAGATCCCGCGGCACCCGGGCGGGCAGCCCGGCACCTACCTGCAGCCCGCGTTGGGCGGTGTCGAGAGTGCCGGCATCAGCAGCCTGGACCCCGCACCGCTGTTCCCGTTCGGCTTCGGCGGCTCCTACACCACCTTCACCGTCGACGACCTGCGCATCAGCGCGGCGGAGATCCCGACCGACGGCGAGTTCACGGCCACCGTCCGGGTGCGCAACACCGGTTCCCGCACCGGCGACGAGGTGGTCCAGCTCTACCTGCACGACGTCCTCGCCCAGGTCGCCCGGCCGCTGAAGCTGTTGACCGGTTTCGCGCGCGTCACGCTGGAGCCGGGAGCGGGCGCCGACGTGGCCTTCCGGGTGCACGCCGACCGCACCGCCTACACCGGTCCGGACCTGCGACGCATCGTCGAGCCGGGCGAGCTCGAGGTGCTCGTCGGCACCTCGTCCACCGACCTGCCGTGCCGCGCCACCGTCCAGGTCACCGGCGAGGTGCGGGCGGTGGGGCACGACCGCGAGCTGGTCACACCCGTCGCCGTGACGCCGGTGGCCGGTGGCGCCGAACCGAAGGACGGATGAGTGCCACCCGCCGGCACCCGGGCGACCCTGGCCTCCGTCGCGGCATCGGCCGGGATCTCCGTGGCCACCGTGTCCAAGGTGCTCAACGGCCGCGGCGACGTCTCGCCGACGACGCGGGCCAGGGTGCAGGAGGTCATCCGGCAGCAGGGCTACGTCGGACGCCGGCCGGCCGCCACCGAGCGGGCCGCGGTCGAGCTGTTCTTCCAGGGCGTGCTCACCCACTACTCGCTGGAGGTCGTGCAGGGCGTGCTCGATGCGGGCGCGGCGGCAGGGGTGGACATCGTGGTCAGCTCGCATCCGGGGGCCGCGGGGGCGGCCGGCCCGCCGCGGGCGGCGTCGTGGGTCCGGGAACTGATCGCCACGGGTCGGCGGGCCGCCGTCGGCGTCACCTCCGAGCTGGCCGCCGCCGATCTGGTCGCGCTGTCGCAGGCGCGGCTCCCGCTGGTGGTGATCGACCCGATCAACATCACGCAGCCCGACGTCACGAGCGTGGGTTCCACCAACTACGCCGGTGGCCTGGCCGCCACCGAGCACCTGCTCGCGCTGGGGCACCGCCGGATCGCCTACCTGGGCGGCACCGCGACGGCCAGCTGCAACCAGGCGCGGATGCACGGTTTCCGGGGCGCGATGGAGGCGGCCGGCGCCCCGGTGCCCGATGGCTACGTGCTGGCGCTGGACTTCCAGTACGACAGCGGCCTGATCGGTGGGGCCGCGCTGCTCGACCTCCCGCAACCGCCCACGGCCGTCTTCACCGGGAACGACGAGGTGGCGCTGGGGCTCATCGAGGCGGCCCGGGCCCGCGGGCTGCGCGTCCCCGAGGACCTGAGCATCGTCGGGTTCGACGACACCCAGGCGGCGCGGCTGTCCTCCCCGCAGCTCACCACGGTCCGCCAGCCCCTGCGGGAGATGGGAGCCGTGGCGCTGCGGACGGCGCTGCGCCTCGCGTCGGGGGAGAAGGTGGACTCCCACCACGTCGAGCTCGCCACCACGCTCGTCGTGCGGGGGTCGGCGGTGCCGCCGCCCTGACGTCTCGCCGGACGCTCGCACACACCGCAGCGTCGCAGCGCACACCTTCTACGGTGTGTGCGGGCACGCCAGGATGTGTGCGAGCAGCCACGGCGGCCGGGGTGCGCGGCGCTACGTCGCGGTGATCCCCGGCCACAGCACGGCCACCACCTGCTCCGCGAGCCCGGAGCGGTCGTGCTCGGCGCGCAGGAACGCCGCGTAGTAGCTCCCGAAGCACAGCGTCGCGATGGTGTGCGTGTCGATGTCCGCCCGCACCGCACCGCGCGCCCTGAGGTCGTCGAGCAGGCGTTCGATCAGCCGCACCCGCGGCTCGACCGCGTGCTCGACGACGATGGCCAGCAGTTCCGGCGTGCGGATCGTCTCGCCCATGAAGTTGCCCATGAGCACCATGGCGTCGGGGTTGAAGTAGCACGGGTCGACCCGCCGGACGGCCTCGGTGAACGCGGCGCGGGGCGGCAGTTCCTCGAGTCCCGCGTCGGGATAGCTCTCGCGCTGGGCCCGGAACCCGTAGTCGAGCGCATCGATCGTGAGCTCGAGCTTGCCCGGCCAGCGGCGGTAGATCGTGGGCCGGGAGACGCCGGCATCGGCGGCGATCTCCCCGATGGTCATCGTCGAGTAGCCGTCGCGCACGAGTCGCTGCCGGGTGGCCTCGATGATCGCGTCGTCGAGCGCGGGGTCGCGCGGACGGCCGCCCTTCGCGGCCACGGCGGGTGCGTCGAGGTCCCCGGGCGGCTCCGGTGCATCCGTCATGGCGTGATTGTCGACCGTCCGGTGGCGGTGCCGCCCGTGCGGGTGCGCTCCTCGTCGACGATGCGGCCGGCGATGGTGAACGCCGCGGCGTAGGCCCGGGCGTCCACCGCACGCAGGTGAGCGAGCATCGCGTCGGCCGCCGGGTCGTCGGCGAACGCCGCCGTGAACCACCGGCCGGCCGCGGTGGCGGCCACCGGGTCGATCCCCTCGGCACGGACGAGTGCCGCCCGCTCGTGCCACGCCGCCGGCTCGTCGAAGCGCGCGGAGGTGCACACGAGCGCGAGCGCGGTGACGCGCTCCGGGTGGTGCACGGCCAGCCACATCCCGACGGCCCCACCCAGCGAGATCCCGGCGTAGGCGAAGGTGTCGATGCCGAGGTGGTCGGCGAGGCGCAGCACGAGGTCGGCGATGTCGCCCACGCCGGCGCCGTCACCCAGCAGCTCGGCGGGGGAGCGGCCGTGTCCCGGCAGGTCGTACCGGATGACGCGGTGGTGCAGGACGGTCATGGGGCCTCCGCGGTCACCGGTTATGTTACGACTATTGACTGTAACGTATCTCGATGGCTACCGTCGCCGTTCCGGGGCATCCGCTCCGGCACCGCGACAGGAGGCAGCACATGGGCGCCACGGCCGAGGATCTCGTCGAGCGCAGCATCCCGTTCCTCGACGAGATCAAGAACCGCACTGCGGGGGAGGAGCTCGAGACCTGGCTGAACGCGACCCACGGGCCGGGCACGCCGCTGTGGGACGACCTCGCCGGACTGGTCACCGACGGCGTGGCCGCCGGGTGGGCCGCGAACATCGAGGTCGACGGCCGCGGCTACCGGCGAAGCCGCATCGCCGAACCGTCCGAGCGGCTGCACTACTTCAGCATCACCGCGGTCTACATGGACAGCGTGCCGGTCTACCGCGGCCAGTACCACCAGCATCCCTACGGTGAGATCAACATGGTCGTGCCGCTGAACGACGGCGCGCTGCTGCGTGGTCCGCGCGGGTGGCAGGGAGCGGGATGGACCGCGCCGGAGCCGGAGAGCCACCACTACCCCGAGGCGAAGGGAGGGGCCGTGATCGCCCTGTTCTTCCTGCCCGCGGGGCGGATCTCCTACGACATCACGCCCGCCGGTGCCCGCTGACCGTGGCGGCACAGGTGATGGGCGCCGCGACCGTCGAGGAGGCGCTCCTGTCCCGGTGCAGCGTGCGCGCCTTCCTGCCCACGCCCGTTCCGCGCGGCGACGTGGAGCGGTTGCTGGCGCTCGCGTCGCGATCGGCCAGCAACTCCAACGGGCAGCCGTGGCACGTCCACGTCCTGACCGGGGGCGCGAAGCGGCGCCTGACCGAGGCGCTCTGGGAGGCGCTCGACGGCGACGGGCGGGTCGCCGCGTGCGAGTACCCCTACCAGCCCGCTGCGGACGCCTGGCCGGAGCCGTTCCGCGGCAGGCGTCGCAGCTTCGGTGACGGCCTCTACCGGGAGGCGCTCGGGATCGACGTGGACGACGCCGCCGGGCGGCTGCGCCACCACCGGCGCAACTACGACTTCTTCGGCGCGCCGGTCGGGCTCGTCCTCACGGTCAGCAGGCACCCGCTCGACAGCGCGCTCGTCGACGCCGGGCTGTTCCTGCAGGCACTCATGCTGGCGGCGCGGCAGGACGGCCTCGACACGTGCCCACAGGCCGCCTTCCTGGACTTCTACCCCGTCCTGCGCCGGCACCTGCAGATCCCGGACGACCAGATCATCGTCTGCGGTCTGGCGCTCGGGTTCGCCGATCGGGACCACGCGCTGAGCCGCTCGCGGACCCCGCGCGAACCGGTCCGCGCCTTCACCACCTTCCACGACGACGGGCCGCCACGTCCGGGCCCGGCGTAAGATGAGATTCGTCATCTAATGAACGGATGCGTGGAGGGTCTCATGGGTCGGGTGTCGCGGGCTCAGGCCCAGGAGCACCGGGAGCAGGTCGTCGCGGCTGCCTCGCGGCTGTTCCGGGAGCGGGGCGTGCCGGGCGTCAGCGTGGCCGACCTGATGGCCGAGGTCGGGCTCACCCACGGCGGCTTCTACCGGCAGTTCCCGTCCAAGCAGGCGCTGGTGACGGAGGCGACCGCTCTCGCGTTCACCGACCTGGAGGCCCAGTTCGAGGGCCACGACGCCGCCCATCCCGATGACCACGCGGCGGCCAGGGAGGATCTCGTCGACTACTACCTCTCCGTCGAGCACCGCGACGATCCGGGCCACGGCTGCCCCACTGCGGGATTCGGTCCCGACCTGGGACGTGAGGACGACGTCGCGGAGGCGCGCGTGCCCTACTCGGAGGGTGTGTCGGCCTTCGCCCGTTGGATGAGCGACGACCCGGAGGTGGCGGGCGCGGGTGATCTCGCCGCGGTCTGCACGCTGGTCGGGGCGATCCTGCTCGCCCGCGCCACCGTCGGGTCGGACGTCTCCGAGGACATCCTGCGAGCGGCCCGTGCCGTGCTCGGGGAGCGCTGACCGCACCGTCGATCCGCGATGAGTGATCCCGGACTCCTTGTTTGCCGTGATTAGATGATGAATATAATCTAAATGGGCAGACGGACCGCTCGACACGGAGGAAGAACGACCATGGCTGTGAACGAAACGGGTATCGCCGTCGTGACGGGCGCCTCGACCGGGCTGGGTGCCGGGTACGCGAAGCGGCTTGCCGCCCGCGGCTACGACCTGCTGCTGGTGGCGCGCAACAAGCAGCGGCTGGCCGCGCTGGCCGCCGAGATCACCGCGACGCACGCCGACCGGAAGGTCGAGGTGCTGGTGGCGGACCTGACCGAGGCGGCCGGGCTGGAGGCCGTCGAGCAGCGCCTCGCGTCGGACGCGTCGATCGAGATCCTCGTCAACAACGCCGGGGGCTCGCTCTTCGGCCCGGTCAACGGTGCCGACCCGGCGGCGCTCGAGAACCTGGTGACGCTGAACGTGACGTCGCTGAGCCGGCTCACCGCCGCGGTGGCGGCCCCGCTGGTCGCGCGTGGCCACGGCGCCATCGTCAACGTGGCGTCGGCGCTCGCGCTGAACATCATGCCGGTCTCGGCCGCGTACTCCGGGACCAAGGCCTACGTACTCGCGTTCACGCAGGGCCTCGCGCAGGAGCTCGCGGACTCCGGCGTGCAGGTCCAGGCCGTGCTGCCGGGCGCGGTGCGCACCGAGTTCTGGGACGGCTCCGGGATCGAGCTCTCGGCACTTCCCGACGAGTGGGTCATGTCCGTGGACGACGCGGTGGACGCGGCGTTGGCAGGGTTCGACCGCCACGAGCCGGTGTCGATCCTGTCGCTGCCCGAGATCGGGGAGTGGGAATCCTACGACGCCGCGCGCCAGGCGCTCGTCCCGAACCTCTCGCGGTCCACACCGGCCGGGCGCTACACCGCCGCCTGACCGGTCAGCCGAGCAGCGGGACGCAGGAGAGCACGATCGTGCCGTCGGGGGCGGTGGTGGTGACGATCAGGACGTCCTCGCCGTAGGTCTGCGCGAGGGCGGCCCGGGTGACGATGTCGGCGGGCGCGCCCACCTGCAGCGTCCCGTCCTGGTGCAGGAGCGCCGCGGTGGTGGCCGGCGGCGGAGACCGACGCCGCGGTCATGAGCGTGGCACCGACGATGACGAGCCCCTTGACCAGCCGCGGGTTCACGCCCATCGACGCGGCCTCCTCGTCGCCGAAGGCCGGTACGTCGAGCCGCCACCGCAGCAGCACCATGCCCACGAGGATCGGGATGATGATCGGCAGTAGGTTCTCCCGGATCGTCCCGGTGTCCAGTCCGCCGAGCAGCCAGAACGTGATCTGCGGAGCTTGTTCTCCGGGTCGGCCACGTACTTGGTCAGCGAGATCAGTGCCGAGCACAGGCTCGACACCACGATGCCGGTGAGCACGGTGCCCCGGCGATCACGGGCACGATACGTCGCGATCACCGCATCTGCGTAGCCCAGGACCGAACCGGGGCGCAGGTGGGGATCTACCGAGCTGGTCCCGGGCGGTGGGTGTTGCAGGTCGGGGTGTGGCAGGTGGGGCGTGGCGGGTACCCGGGCCGAATGACCTCCTTCGCGGCCCTTGCGTCGCCTGACCGGGTCGGCCCCGGCGTCGGGTTCGGCGCCTCGTGAGGCTCACCCAGACCTCTGACCTGTGGTGGAAGAACGCGGTGATCTACTGCCTCGACGTCGAGACCTTCGCCGACGGTGACGGCGACGGTTGCGGTGACTTCCGCGGCCTGATCCAGCGCATCGACCACCTGCACCGGCTCGGGGTGACGTGCCTGTGGCTGATGCCGTTCTTCCCCACCCCGGATCGCGACGACGGCTACGACATCACCGACTTCTACGCGGTCGACCCGCGGCTGGGCACCCTGGGCGAGTTCGTGGAGCTGGTCCGCACCGCCCGCGACCGCGGCATGCGGGTGATCGCGGACCTCGTCGTCAACCACACCTCGGCCGAGCACCCGTGGTTCCAGGATGCGCGCAGCTCGCCCGACTCGCGCTACCGCGACTGGTACGTGTGGCGTGACGACAAGCCCGCCGATGCCGCCGAGGGCGTGGTCTTCCCCGATCAGGAGACCAGCCTGTGGCAGTACGACCGGAAGGCGAAGCAGTACTACCTGCACCAGTTCTACAAGCACCAGCCCGATCTGAACGTCGCCAACCCCGAGGTGCGCGACGAGATCGCCCGGATCATGGGCTTCTGGATGGAGCTGGGGCTGTCGGGGTTCCGGGTCGACGCCGTCCCCTTCCTGCTCGAGACGTCCGGACCGGACCAAGCGGCGGCGCTCCCGGACCCGCACGACTACCTGGCCGACCTGGCCGCCTTCCTGCGCCGCCGCTGCGGGGAGGCGGTGCTGCTCGGCGAGGTCAACCTGCCCTACCCGGACACGATGCCGTTCTTCGGCGCCCGCGACGGTGGTGGTGCGACCGACGAGCTGACGATGTGCTTCGACTTCATCGGCATGCAGCAGATGTACCTGTCGCTCGCGCGTGGTGACGCCGAGCCGCTGGCGCAGGCCCTGCGCCAACGTCCGGACCCCCCGGAGGACGGGCACTGGGCCACGTTCGTGCGCAACCACGACGAGCTGACGCTCGACAAGCTCACCGATTCCCAGCGGCAGGAGGTCTTCGCGGCGTTCGGCCCCGACGAGGACATGCAGGTCTACGGGCGCGGGTTGCGCCGCAGGCTGCCCTCCATGCTGGGCGGCGACGAGCGTCGCATCCGGATGGTCTACAGCCTGCTGTTCTCGTTGCCCGGCACGCCGGTGCTGTTCTACGGCGAGGAGATCGGGATGGTCGAGGACCTCTCGCTGCCCGGCCGCTTCGCCGTGCGGACCGACATGGAGTGGGCCGCGGTCGCCGAGCAGCGCCGCGATCCGGATTCACTGCTCGCCTGGATGCGCCGGCTCGTCGAGTGCTACCGGGACTGTCCCGAGCTGGCCTGGGGGAGCTACACCGTGCTCGACCCCGGATCGGACGCGAGCGCCGTCCTCGCGCACCGCTGCGACGTCGAGGGTGCGACCGTGGTCGCCCTGCACAACCTCGCCGACACCGAGACGACCGCCACGCCGTTGCTGAGCGGGCTGGCCGGTGCCTCGTTCGAGGACGTCCTGGATCCCGCGGACTCAGATGCCCGCGCCGACGGCGACGGCCGGATCGCGGTCACACTGGCGCCCTACGGATGTCGCTGGCTCAGGTCCGGCTGACCCCCGATGCCGGGTGCTGGGTCGGGTACCGGGTCGCGGCATCGGCGAAGACGCTCAGCGCGATCTGGGCCGACTGGAGCAACTGGTCGTGCTCGACGCCCGCCGCGGCATGGACGGCCTGGCCGTCGGCGAACGTCATGACGAAGCGGGCCAGTGCGCTCGGGTCGCTCCCGGCCGGGAGGTCCCCCTCGTCGACGGCGCGGGCCAGCCGCACGGCCAGTGCCTCCTCGCCGCCGAGCCTGCTGGCGGCGAGGAAATCCGCGATCGCGGAGTTGGCCGGGCCGCAGGACAGGCCGCCCTGGATGGACAGGCAGCCCCGCGGGCGGTCGGGGCGGGTGAGGGCGGAGACGTTGTCGACGAGCAGGGCCCGTACGACGTCGCGGGCGGTGGGTTGGTCGAGCGCCCTCCCACGCGTAGGCCATGTCGATCTCCGCGTAGCGGGCGACGGCCCGGTGGAACAGCTCCTCCTTCGAGCCGAACACGGCGCTGCGACCGGCGCAGCCGGGACCGCTCAGGTGCATCCCGAGCAGCCCCAGCGCACCCAGCTCCGGGACGATCTCGCGCGGGAAGTGCGCCCGCTCGTACCAGTCCGCGATGTTCGGGCGGATCCGCTCGTCGACGAACGCGCGCACGCGGTCGCGCACGGCGCGCTCCTCGGCGGAGAGGAGGCTGTCGAGGTCGAGGTAGTCGTGCGGGTTCGCCATGGTCAGGGCCTCATCGCCGGGAGCGGTCGAGGTACTGCAGCAGGTCGTTCGGCGCTGGTCCTGCCGTGCCGATGGTGATCTTCCGGGCGAACCGGACGGGAGGGGTGCGGACGGGCGAACGTCGCCGTACGCTCGGCGATCGTGCCCGCGGGACCTCTGACGCAGCGTCGCTGGATCGACTGCTGCTTCGTCACCTCCAGCGCCTGTCGAGGCTGACCGCGGATCGCCCGTGCCGTTCGACGGCATCGGACTGCTGATCCCCGCCGCTGCACCCACCTGGCCAGGCTCGGCGGGTTCAGCCTGGGGCTGATCCTCATCGACATGATCATCGCCACCACCGTGATCCTGTTGGTGGGCAAGGCTTTCGGGCTGGGCGGCAAGCTCTCCACGCTGCTGGCCGTCGGCACGTCGATCGGCGGCGTGTCGGCGATCATCGCCGGCAAGGGCGCGATCGACGCCGACGACGAGGACTCCGGCTACGCGATCGCCGCGATCCTCGCCGTGTCCGCGCTCGCCACGCTCGGGGTGTTCAGCAAGGCAGACATCACGAGCCTGGGCAGCCTGTCGAAGTGGGCGTTCCTGCTCTGCTTCGCCGGTGTCGGGCTGAATTTCGACCTGCAGGAGATGGCCCGCAGCGGGATCCGCCCGCTGGTCGTCGCCGCGCTCGGGCTCGTGGTCGTGGCGGCCTGCTCGCTGGGGCTGGTGCTGCTGACCTCGGGGTGGATCGAAGCCCACTGAGGGCCGGTCGGGCGGCGGCGAGCACGGGGCCGCCGCCCGACCGGATCGCTCAGGAGTTGGGTCGGTCAGGAGTTGGTGAGGGGCAGTCCGGGCGGGTTGACCAGCGAGGTGGGAACGGCCTCGTTGGCGAGGTTCCAGGCGTCGAGCCAGGTCTTGTACTGGCCGTTCTGGATGAGGTGGTTGACCGCCTCGGCGACGGGGCCGGCGAGCCCGCTGTCCTTCTTCGCGGTGGCGCAGATCAGGCCCTGCAGCGAGGATCCGGCGCCGGAGAAGGTGCCGGCGTTGCGCACCGGGTTGGGCGTGTTCGCCGACTGCGTGACCTGGTAGGCGACCGACGGGTTCGGGGTGAAGTAGGCGTCGATCTTGCCGGAGCTCAGCGCGAGGTAGGTGGAGTTGTTGTCGGGGAAGTACTCGACGTCGAGCGTCTTGCCGGCGGCCCGGAGCTGGGTCTGCCACTGCAGCAGGATCTTCTCCTGGTTGGTGCCGGCGCCCACGGCCACCTTCTTGCCGGCGAGCACCTGGTAGTCACCGGTGAAGGCCCAGTTGCTGCCGGCAGGCGCGGCGAAGCCGAGGTTGTCCTGGCGGTAGCAGGCGAAGTCGTACTTGAGCTTGCGCTGCTCGGTGTCGGTGATGTTGGAGAACCCGATGTCGGTGCGCCCGCTGTCGAGCCCGACGAACAGGTTCTCCCAGGTGGCGTTCGCGAAGACGGGTTCGAGGCCCAGCACGCCCGCGACGAGCCTGCCGAGGTCGGGCTCGGAGCCGGTGATCGTCTTCTGGTCGCTGCCGACGTAGCCGATCGGAGGTGAGCCCGCCGGGAGGAAGCCCAGCCCGATGGTGAGCTTCCCGCTGTCGATGACGGATGCCGGCAGCTTCGCGCGGATCGCGGCGACGACGTCGACGGTGATGGGAGTCTCCTTGGCGGCGCCGTTGGAGACGGCACCGACGGCGACGGTGGTGGGTCCGGCCGGGGCGGCGCTCGCGGCGGGGGAGCCGCCGCAGCCGGCCAGCAGGCCGCCGAGCGCGACGAGGCTCGCTGCGACGCCGAGGGCGCGGATCGATCGGGTACGGGTGCCGGACATGGTTCTCCTGCTCGGGGTGTGAACGGGGTGGGCAAGCGGTGGGGGTGCGGTGCGCGCGGCGGTCAGAGGACCTTGCTGAGGAACTCCGCGGTCCGCGGGTGGTGCGGGTGGTCGAGCACCTGCGCGGGTGGGCCCTGCTCGAGGATGCGGCCCGCATCGAGGAAGACGACCTGGTCGGCGACCTCGCGGGCGAACCCGATCTCGTGGGTGACGACGATGAGGGTCGTTCCGGTGCTCGCGAGGTCCCTGATCACGGCCAGCACCTCACCGACGAGCTCGGGATCCAGCGCCGAGGTCGGCTCGTCGAACAGGATCACGCCGGGCCGCAGCGCGAGGGCCCGGGCGATCGCGACGCGTTGCTGCTGGCCGCCGGAGAGCTGGCGCGGGTAGGCGTCGGTCTTGTCGGCGAGCCCGACCCGGCTCAGCAGGGTGCGGGCGTGCGCGCGGGCCTCGGAGCGGGAGCTGCGGCCGGTGGCGACGGGGGCGGCGGCGACGTTGTCCAGCGCGCTGAGGTGGGGGAAGAGGTTGAAGCTCTGGAAGACGAACCCGATCCGGCTGCGCTGGGCGAGTATCGCCCGCTCGCTCAGCTCCTTGAGCCGCGTGCCGTGGTGGCGGACGCCGATCGGTTCGCCGTTGATGCTGACGTGGCCGCTGTCGAGCCTCTCGAGGTGGTTGATCGAGCGCAGCAGCGTCGACTTCCCCGATCCGGACGGGCCGAGTACCACCGTGACCTTGCCCGGTGCCACGGTCAGGTCCACCCCGGCGAGCACGTGGTGGGTGCCGAACCACTTGTGGGCGGAGTGCACCTGCACGGCAGCGGGGCGCACCCCGTCGAGCACCTCCCCGAGCACGGCCGTCCCCGTCCCCGTCCCGGCGGCCGTGTCTGATGTCGTGCTCGTCATCGGATCGCTCCTTCCCTGATGCGTGCCCGGAGCACGGTGGTGCCGGTGCGCAGCTTCTGCAGGGGTGTCGGGGGCAGGGTCCGCAGCGCGCCGCGGGAGTAGTGGCGCTCCACGTAGAACTGGATGATCGACACGATGCTGGTGAGGATCACGTACCAGACGGTGGCGACGACCAGCAGCGGCACGATGTCGCCGGAGTAGGTGGCGCCCATGCTCTGCACGGTGCCGAACAGGTCGAGCAGCGACACGTAGAACACCAGCGAGGTGCTCTTGATCAGCCCGATCAGCTGGTTGACGTAGGAGGGCACGATCGCGCGCAGCGCCTGGGGGAGCACGATCCGGCGGAACTGGTAACCGCGGGGGAGCCCGAGCGCAGCCGATGCCTCGTGCTGCCCCTGGTCGACCGAGAGGATTCCGGCGCGCACCACCTCTGCGGCGTAGGCGGCCTCGTTCAGGCTCAGGCCGATCACGGCGATGACCATGTCCGTGGCCAGCGTCGTCACGCCGAACGTCACGAACGCGGGTCCGAAGGGGATACCCAGGCTCAACGACTTGTAGAGGGCGCTGAAGTTGTAGAGGAACAGCAGCACGACGATCAGCGGGACCGAGCGGAACAGCCAGATGTAGATCCAGCTCACGGCCTGCAGGACGGGGCTGCGGGAGAGCCTGCCCAGGGCCAGCACGATGCCGCCCGCCAGGCCGAGCACGGCGCTGAACGCCGTGACCTGCAGCGTGATGACCAACCCGTCGAGGACGACCGGGCGCAGGAACCAGTACGCGAAGCGGTCCCACTGGTAGAAGGGGTTGGTGATCAGGCCGTGGACGATCTGGGCCAGCACCACGAGTACGACGACGGTGGCGATCCACCGGCCGGGGTGGCGCAGCGGGATCACGCGCGCAGCGGTGAGGTCCGGCTCGGGCCGGTCGTCGGTGTCGACCCGGTTCAGGCGGGGTGGCGGGGGTGGCGGATCGGACCGGGACACGGTGGATCGGCCGGAGGGAGGCACGCTGGAACTCCAGTGGACTCGGGGGGCGTCCGGGCAGCACGCATCGCAGCGGCGCGCTCGGTGAGGGGGACGTACGGAGTCCGCGCCGGTGCGGTCCGGCGCGGATCAGGAGATGGTCAACAGCGCGGGGTCAGTGCCCCGGGTGTGAGATCAGGAACGACAGAGCGCGCTGCTGACGCGCTGCAGGTCGATGTGGCGGCGGGCCGCTCCGGTGGCGCGGCCGTGGCATCGCCACTGCGCCAACCACGAAGTGGTGTCCATCGCCGCCACCGCCACCTGTTCTGCCCGCCGGGGGCATCGCGCTTACCGAACGTGCGTCGGTCCGGTCGTCACCTGGAGCACCCCACCGCGAGCGAGGGTTGCCGGCCAGCAAGCCAGGGCTTGTCGCTGACACTCATGACCTGTCGGAGTGGACGTTAAGTCGGCTGCGCGGGCGTTGTCAACGTGTCGGCTGCGACGCCGTCGGTCCCGGCCGTCGGCGCGGATCAGCGGACGTTGCGGCGCATCACGAAGGTGCGCAGCTCCTTGCCGGTGCCACCGCAACCGCCGCAGGTGCGCCAGTTCTTGCCGGTGAAGTCGCGGATGCGGGGGCTGCTGGCACAGGAGCTGCAGGCCGTCCACGGCCAGAGCTGCACCGTGGCGAGCCAGAGGAGCAGCCCGGCGAGCAGACCGAGCGTCCAGTTGGCCGTCCACGCACCGACGAGGATCAGGCCACCGCCGACGAACACCACGAACGGCCTCATGGCAGCACCCGTTTCTCTTGGGAGCCTCGAGCATCGGCGCGCCGTCGGCACGTGACACGAGTAGCCGGCTACCTCAATCGAGGTAGCCGGACGGGTGCGGCCGCGACATCGGTCACGGAGAGTGATCGCTCGGCACCGGTGTGACGTTCATAGCTCGCCACTCGGCCGATCCGCGGGTCGCCCGAGTGGCGAGCGGTCGGGGACCGGCGCTGCCAGCGGCTGCTGGAGGAGTACCTGCGTGCCGTGGCGGTCGTGGTGGATGAGCACGCAGGTGAACAGCTGCTGCATGAGGCGGATCCCCAGGCCGTGCCCGGTCGGCCGCGGCTCGGCCGCGGGAACGCGCCACTGCCCGTGGTCGCGCACCTCGATCCAGAGCGCCTCGGACTCGGTCCACAGTGTCACCTCGATGGTGCCGTGGCGCCCGGGTTCGTACGCGTGCGTCACGGAGTTCGTGACGGCCTCGGACACGGCGAGGACGATCTCGTCCCGCCGGTCCTGCGGGATGTTGCACAGGCAGCGCCGGAGGTGGCGGCGCAGCGGGGAGAGCTTGGTCGGGTGGGCCGGGATGGTGAGGTGGGAGAACTCGACGAGCTGGGACAACAATCCTCCAGCCTGGCTGGACACAACAGGGCCGGGTTCCCGCGGCGCCGGCCTGTCAAACCCGCTGGGCCGAACCTGATCGGCCGGATCTCAACTCTCGAGCGCCGCCGCGACGGTCGGGTGCAGCGGGAGGACCTGGTGCAGGTGCATGACCTCCCACGGCTGGGTGACGGCGACGTGGTCCGGCGGCGCCACGAGGCGCAGGTTCGTCGGCGCGTGCCGGGCGTCGGCGGCCCGGGTGGCCAGGTTGGCGAGCACGCCCAGCCCGCTGGAACCGAGGAACGAGACCGCGGACAGGTCGATGACGACGGTGGCGACGGCGGGCTGGTCGAAGGCGGCGTCGACGGTGCTCATCAGCTCGGGTGCGGTGTACAGGTCGAGCTCGCCGCGGACTGCCACCACCGTTGCCGAGCCGACGACGGTGGTGGTGAGTTCCAGTCCCGGGCGATCGGTCTGCGGGTCGTCGAGACCGGAGTGGGTATCGCGTCCTGTCATGGCGGGCACGCTATCGCGCTTTGCTCCGATCGGCCCAGTCCATGATCACGAACCATGATCACCGGCGCAGCAGGGCCTCCGGGATGTCCACCAACCGGCTCCGCAGGTACTCGCCCAGCCCCTTGGCCTGGGGATCCGGCCGCGTGGCCGAGGCCACCCCATCGCCCAGCAGGCCGACGACCACGATGTTGACCGCGCGCAGGTTCGGCAGCTCGTAGCGACGGATCGCCAGGTCCGCGGCCTCGGGAAGGAGCTCCCGGATGCGCTCGACGGTGAGGTACGCCCGCAGCCAGCGGTACTCCTCGTCGGTGCGGGTCCAGACTCCGATGTTGGCGTTGCCGCCCTTGTCACCGGACCGGGCGCCGGCCACCGTGCCCAGCGGGTGCCGCGTCGTGGGCCCCCTGACCGGGGTGTGGTCCGCCGCTGTCGGTGCGGCCGGTGCGGGGCCTGCCGGCGGGTGCGGGATCGTCTGCTGCGTGCCGTCGGGCAGCGTCACGCGGTGCTGGACCTCGGCGGCGGGCACCGTGGTGGGCCAGTAGACGCCGAAGGCGCTCTCCGCGGACGGCGGGGTGGTGGTGTGGAAGCCGGGGTAGCCGCCGAGCGCGAGCTCCATGGTGGTGTTGGAGAAGGCGCGGCCCACCTTGCGCGCGTCGGGATCCTTGACGGTGATGCGCAGGTGCGCGGTGGCCTGGTCGTTGACGGGCGCGTCGGCCCGGTCGAAGCGCAGCAGCCGCACGTCGGTCTCGGCGAAGCGCTCCTTGCCGCCGAGCAGCCCGAACAGCTGCTCCTCGGCCCACGCCGCCTTCTCCTCGATCGCGGTGCCGGTGAGCACGAGCGTCATGGTGTTGCGGAAACCGCCCTGGTAGTTCAGTGCCACCTTCAGCCGGTCGGTCGGCGCGCTCCCGCGGGTACCGCTGATCCGCACGCGGTCGGGCGCCTCCTGGTCCAGCCGCAGCGTGTCGAAGTGGGCGGTGGCGTCCGGGCCGAGGTAGGCGGGCTCCGCGATCTCGTAGAGCAGCTGGGCCGTGACGGTGCCGACCGAGACGAGCCCGCCGGTGCCGTCCGGCTTGGTGATCACGCTGGAGCCGTCGTCCGCGATCTCGGCGACGGGGAAGCCCGGGTAGCGCCGGTCGGTGATCTCCTCGAAGAACGCGTAGTTGCCGCCGGTGGCCTGCGGACCGCACTCGATGACGTGGCCCGCGGCCATCGCGCCGGCGATCCGGTCGACGTCCTCGCGCCCCCAGCCGTGCCACCACGCCGCGGGCCCGACGACGAGCGACGCGTCGGTGGTGCGGCCGGTGACGACGATGTCGGCGCCCGCCCCCAGCGCCTCCGTGATGCCCCAGCCGCCGAGGTAGGCGTTGGCGGTGACCGGCTCGACGCCGGCCTCGGCGAGCTTGCGACCGGTGTCGAGGTGCACGAGGTCGTGCCCGGCGGCCTGCAGCTCCGCGAGCCGTCCGACGAGGTCGTCACCGTCGACGTGGGCCACCTGCGGGGCCAGTCCGAGCCGCCCGGCGAGCAGCCCGATCTGCTCGGCCAGCCCGCCGGGGTTGAGCCCGCCCGCGTTGGCCACGATCTTGATCCCGCGGTCGAGGCAGGTGCCCAGCACCTGCTCGAGCTGGACGAGGAACGTCTTCGCGTAACCCGCGGACGGGTCCTTCTGCCGCGCCTTCCAGAGGATGAGCATGGTGAGCTCGGCGAGGTAGTCACCGGTGAGGACGTCGATGGTCTCCCCGGACACGTGGCCCTCGACCATCTCCCGCGCGGCGGCGAGGCGATCGCCGTAGAAGCCGGAGCAGTTGGCGATGCGGACCGGACGCCTGGTCATCGGCTGCTCCCGGCCGCTACGGCGCCGGGTGCTCGGCCCGGTCCCGGTGCGCCGGCGAAGGCCTGCGCGATGGAGATCCATGCGGTGGCGGCGGGCCCGGTCACCGCCAGCGCGGTGTCGGTGACGTGGCGGCGCTGCGTCACGACCAGGCAGAAGTCCAGCGCCGAGCCGGTCACCCGGTCCGTCGCATCCGGATCGCCCCACTCCCACCGCGCGCCCGATGGCGCCTCCAGCGCGACGTGCACGGGAGCCTCGGGCGCGGGGCGGTTGTTGAGCGCGAACGCGAACCCCGCGGTCTGCACGCCGAGGTGCGCGACGTGGCGCAGGCGGTCGGTGGGCTCCCGCACCGCGCCGACGGCGTCGGCGATGTCCTGCCCGTGCGCCCAGGTCTCCATCAGCCGCGCGGTCGCCGACGAGGCGGCGCTCATGTCCGGCCCGTACCACGGCAGCCGGGCCTTCGGGTCGAGCGCGCGGAAGGTCGTGATGAACCGGCTGCGGGCCCGGTCCAGCCAGGCGCGCAGCTCGGCGGCACCGAGATGGGCGTGCTCGGCGGCGACCCGGTCGGGGAAGTCCGCGCCCTGCTCCACCAGCGCGGCGGCCTCCCGGCGGAAGGTCTCCGGGTCGACGGCGGCGAGCGTGGCCGCCTCGTCGAAGTACGCGAGGTGGCTGAGCTGGTCGCGCACGTCCCAGCCGGTGGCGGGCGTGGGGAGGGCGACGCCGGCGTCGTCGAGGTCGGCGACGAGCACCTGGACCACAGCGGTCTCCGCGGCGAGATCGTCGAGCAGGTCGTGCATCGAGACAGCCATAAGTGCATCGTCATTCACTAAGGCGCCGCTGCGCAAGGGCTGACGGGTCAGGTTGCAGTGGGCGGGTCAGGAGGCGGTGGGCCGGCGCAGCGTCTCGATGCGGTTCTCGAGCGCGTCGAGCGAGGCGGCGTCGGCGGCGAAGCCGTTGAACAGGGTGCGGCAGTACTCGCGCGACAGCTCGCTCGGCGCCCACGGACCGTCGCGGTGGAACCACTGCGCGGTCTGCTTGTGCAGGCTGAAGAACTGGAACATGAGCAGCCGCACGTCGCTGCCGCGGAACAGGCCGCGCGCGATCGCCTCGTTGCCCAGCTGGAAGACCAGCCCCTCGAAGTCGTGGCGCTGCTGCAGGAACCGGGTGCGGTTCTCGCCGCTGAGGTAGCGGTAGTCGTGCTCGTAGACCCAGACGTGCTCGGGGCGCTGAGCGATGCCGTCGAGGATGGCCTCGGAGATCATCCGCAGCCGTACCAGCGGGGACTCCTCCAGGGCGACGATCTCGCGCATCCGGGCGATGAGCGGGGTCATGACCTGCGAGGAGATCTCGACGAGGAGGTTCTCCTTGGACTCGATGTAGTGGTACAGCGCGCCCTTGCCCAGCCCGGTGACGCGCATCAGGTCGCTCACCGAGGTGCCGGAGTAGCCCTGCTCCGCGAACAGCGCCGTGGCCAGGTCGACGATCTCGCGCCGCCGGTCCTCGAAGCCCGGGCCGTGGCCCTGCGGGCGGCCGCGACCACGCCGCTCCCGGTCCTCGTCCCGGACGGTGCCGGTGGTCGTCATGGCGATCCTTCGAGCTCTTCCGTGTGACCCGGGCGCGCACCTCGCGCCGTTCGTAGGTTCCCACACCGCGTGGTCACTCCGCGGGACGAGCGCCCTGCCGCCATTCGGGCGACGTGCTTGTGGTGGTGACCGGGCCCACACTACGGTCCCCATTTACGTGGACCGTTCGGTCCACGTAAATCATCTCACGGCCCCGCAGCGACGCGACGTGTGTTCGCGGTGGCCACCGCCGAGCAGCGCGCGAAGGGCCGGAGCAGGCATGACGAATCAGCATCCGACGGTCGCCCCACCGCGGTACGTCGACCGGGAGCAGGTCACCGAGCAGGAGCTGCGGGACCTGGGCGTCGACCTGGAACAGGACTTCCCCGGCGCCACCGCCGCGGACTTCCGCCGCTATCCGGTGCTGAGCGAGGGCGGCTGGTTCATCGTCGTCAAGCACCAGCCGTCACTGCGCTCGGTGAGCCGCGAGCGCTGGGAGCTCTTCGGCCCGATCCAGCTCACCTCACACGGTCTGGACCTCTCGTGAGCGCGTCCCCCAGAACCCCCCGAACCCGCATGGGAGTGCCAGCATGATGATCGGAGTCGACGTCGGGGGCACCTTCACCGACGTGGTCGCCATCGACGGCGGCGAGATCCGGACGATCAAGGTCGCCACCGAGGCACGCACCGAGGACGGCGTGCTCGCCGGCGCCAGGGAGGTCGGTGTCGCCGGGGCCACGGTGTTCAACCACGCCAGCACCCACGGCCTCAACGCGGTCATCACCCGCAACCTGCCCAAGATCGCCTTCCTGACGACGATGGGCCACCGCGACATCCTCGACGCCGGCCGCACCTGGCGGCCCGCCGAGGCACTGACCGACGCGCACTGGCGTCGCCCCTACGGCGACGCCGCCCGCCCGCTCGTGCCCCGCTACCTGCGCCGCGGTGTCCGCGAGCGGATCACCGCCGACGGCGGGGTGCTGATCCCGCTCGACGAGGAGCAGGCCCGCGCCGAGCTCGAGGTGCTGCGGGAGTGCGAGGTCGAGGGCGTCGCGATCTGCCTGATCAACGCCTACGTGAGCGCGCACCACGAGGAGCGGCTGCGCGACCTCGTGCTGGAGGTGCTCGGCCCGATCCCGTGCTCGATCTCCAGCGATGTGTCGCCGCTGGCCAAGGAGTTCGCGCGCTCCTCCACCACCGTGATCGACGTCTTCATGCGGATCATCTACGACGGGTACACCGCCCGGCTCGACGCCGGGCTGCGCGCCGAGGGCTTCACCGGCGAGCTGAACTACGCCAACTGCGCCGCGCAGCTCGTCGCGGCCGACGTGGCGGTGGAGCACCCGTACCAGATCGTGTTCGCGGGCCCCGCCGCCGGAACCGTGGCGAGCGCCCACTTCGGGTCCCTGATCGGCGCGTCGAACCTGCTGTGCGCCGACGTCGGTGGCACCTCGTGCGACATCAGCCTCGTCACCGGCGGTGCGCCCTCGGTCGACACCACGTTCGAGCTCGAGCACGACCTGATCGTCAACGCCCTGTCCAACGAGGTCGTCAGCATCGGCGCCGGTGGCGGCAGCCTCGTCACCGTCAGCCCGGCCGGTGAGCTGCTCGTCGGGCCCGGCAGCGCGGGCTCGGTGCCCGGCCCGGCCTGCTACGGCCGCGGCGGCACCCAGCCCACCACCACCGACACCGCGCTGATGATGGGCATCATCGACCCGGACGGGTTCGCCGCCGGCCGGATGACGCTCGACGCGAAGCTCGCGCGGGAGGCCTTCGAGGCGCTCGACTCGCCGCTGGATCTCGCGCAGCGGGTGAGCTACGCGTTCAAGGTCGGCGTCAACAACGTGGCGGAGGGCCTGTTCAACGTCGCGGTCAAGCACGGCATCGACCCCCGCGACTACACGCTGCTCGCCTTCGGCGCCGCGGGCCCGATGCTGCTGCCCGCCGCACTGGAACTGGTGCACGCCAAGGAGGTGGTGGTGCCGCCGCACCCCGGCCTGTTCTCGGCGCTGGGGCTCGTCAGCTCCGATCAGGTCTACGGCGACAGCCGCAGCTCCTACACGATCCTCGAGCCGGGCGCGGCCGAGTCGATCGAGAAGGTCTACGCGCAGATGGAGGACCGGCTGCGGCAGCGGTTCGGGAACAAGTCCGACCAGGAGATCACCTTCGTCCGCACGTTCGACGCGCTGCTGATGGGCCAGAGCTGGGAGACCCCGTTCGTCGGCATCCCCGAGGGCACCATCACCGCCGACACCGTCGGGCAGATGATCGCGAACTTCCACGACGTCTACGAGCAGCGCACCGGCAACCGGTTCGAGGCGCTGCCCGTGCAGGGCGTCACCTACCGGGTGGAGGCGGTGTTCCCGGCCGCCAAGGTCGAGTACCCGACGCTACCGGCGCGCGAGTCGGGTGGCCCCACCCCGACCCGCGAGATCGAGATCCGCTACCTGACCGACGAGCCGCTCGCCGCGGCCGAGTACCAGCGCGCCGACCTGCTGGCCGGCGACGAGATCGACGGCCCCGCGGTGATCCGGGAGCCGCTGTCCACCACGTTCGTGCCGCCGCGCCACCACGTCGTGGTGGGGACCTACGGCGAGCTGCGCATCCGCCTCGCGGCGGAGTAGGGGAGCCGACATGACCACCGACACGACCGCACTGCGTGATCTGTCCGATGGGGATTTCGCCGCCCGCTACGGCGCCGACCGCTTCACCGCGGGCGTGCTGGCCAGCCGGATGCGCTACGTGGTGGACCACATGTGCGCGGGGCTGCTCAACAACGCGTTCTCCTCGATCCTGCGTGACTGGTACGACTTCGCCGCGACGATCGCCGGACCGCCCGAGCAGGACTACGCGATGAGCACGGTGAGCAACTCGCTCGCCGTCTTCCTCGGCACCATGGGCGACGCCGTGCGCAACACGATCGAGGAGTACGGCGTCGAGAACGTCGAGCCCGGCGACATCATCATCGCCAACGACCCCTACCGGGTGGGCAACCACGTCAACGACATGTGCTTCATCCGCCCGATCTTCCACGACGGCCGGATCATCTCGTTCGTCACGATCCGGGCCCACCAGCTCGACATGGGCGGCGTCGTGCCCGCCGGCTTCAGCGCCACCAAGCGCAACTCCTACGAGAACGGCCTCGTACTGAGCCCGACCCGGCTCTACGCCAAGGACAGGCCGGTGCGCTCGACGTTCAACCTGATCTTCGACAACGCCCGGATGGCGCCGCTGCTGTTCCCGGACATCAAGAGCATCTACCAGGCGCTGCTGCTCGCGGAGCGGCTGATCGGGGAGAGCATCGAGCGTTACGGCGCGCAGGCCTTCCTCGGCGCCATCGCCTACACCTGCGACGCGTCGGCCGAGGCCATGTCCACCGCGCTGATCGAGAAGATCCCCGACGGGGTCTACGAGGCGGAGGAGGGCATCGACGCCGACGGGCTCGACGACAGCATCACCTACCGGCTCAAGATCCGGATCGCCAAGCAGGGCGACCGCGTCGAGGTCGACCTCAGCGGCACTTCCGAGCAGGCCCGCACGTGCGTGAACGCGTCGGCGCTCGACGCGAAGACCGCGATCGCGGTGGGCATCAAGATGCTCATCGACCAGCGCACGCCGTTCAACTCCGGCTCGTTCCGCAACATCGACCTCGTGGTGCCGCCGGGCACGATCTGCAGCGCGACCCCGCCCGACGGCGCGATCTTCCTGTACTGGGAGAGCACGATGCCGGTGCTGCAGGCGGTGTACCGGGCGCTGTCGGGCGTGCTCGGCGTGGACGCCGTCGGTGGCGACTACGGCTCGCTGATGCTGCACAACGCCAACGGCGTCACCGAGGACGGCACGCCGTGGACCACGGTGGCCGAGTGCGGTGGTGAGCACGGGCCCTGGGGCGCCACGAAGGTCGGCGACGGCGACAGCTACATGGTGGCCCAGCTGATCAACAACATCGACCCGGCGACGGAGGCGATCGAGGCGTCTTCTCCCGTGGTGGTGCTGCGCAAGGAGTACGCGGCCGACACCGCGGGCGCGGGCACGAACCGCGGCGGCGCGTCGGTGCGGCGCGACACCCTCTACCTGCGCGACGCGGAGCACTGGTCCAGCCCGCTGCACACCAAGTCGCCCAGCGGCGTCGGCGCCTACGGCGGCACCGACGGCACGACGCAGGCGTGCTGGATGTTCGCGCCGGAGTCGTTCGACATCCGCGACGAGCAGGATCTGCTCGGCACCGGCACGGACGTCTACGCGCGGTCGCAGCCCATCGCCGGTGTGCTGGACCCGGAGTCGAAGGTGCTGGATCCGGCGGGGGACTACCACTACTTCGCCTCCACGCCCATCTGGCGCACCACCCCGCGCACGATCTTCCGCTACCAGACCGGTGGCGGTGGTGGCTGGGGTGATCCGCTGGCCCGCGAGCCGGAGCGGGTGATGCGCGACGTGCGCGACGAGTACGTCAGCATCGAGGGTGCCTACCGCGACTACGGCGTGGTGGTCGAGGGCGACCCGATCCGCCACCCCGAGCAGCTCACGGTCGACCTCGAGGCCACCACCCGGCGCCGTGCCGAGCTGGCTGCGGGGCGTTGATCGGTGGATTTCCGTACGGATGACCACACCCTCGCGCTGATCGAGCAGGTCCGTGGGTTCCTCGACGAGCACATCCGCCCGGCCGAGGCGGTGCTGGAGCAGCAGTACGCCGCGGCGGCCGACCCGTTCGACGTCGAGCCGCCGATCAAGGAGGAGCTCAAGGCCAAGGCCAGGGCGGCCGGGCTGTGGAACCTGTTCCTGCCCGATCCGAAATGGGGTGCGGGCCTGACGAACCTGCAGTACGCCCCGCTCGCGGAGATCACCGGGCACAGCATCGACCTCGCCCCGGAGACGTTCAACTGCTCGCCACCGGATGCGGGCAACATGGAGCTGCTCGCCCTCTACGGCACCGAGGAGCAGCAGGCACGCTGGTTGCGCCCGCTGCTCGACGGGGAGATCCGGTCCTGCTTCGCGATGACCGAACCGGCCGTCGCGAGCTCGGACCCCAACAACCTGCAGACCACGATCGTTCGCGACGGCGACGACTACGTGATCAACGGGCACAAGTGGTGGACCACCGGGATCCTGCGGCCCCACACCAAGCTGATCATCGTCATGGGCGTCAGCAACCCGGACGCGCCCGCGGGCCAGCAGCACAGCATGGTGCTCGTGCCCCGGGACACCCCCGGGATCGAGATCCGCCGCTCGCTGCCGGTGTTCGGCTTCCCGCACCACGCCTACGGCGGGCACGGCGAGGTCGTGTTCGCCGACGTCCGGGTGCCGGCGGCCAACGTGCTGGGCCCCGAGGGCGGCGGGTTCGCCGTGGCGCAGGCCCGCCTGGGGCCGGGCCGGATCCACCACTGCATGCGGCTGCTGGGGCACTGCGAGCGGGCGATCGAGCTGATGTGTCGCCGCGCGCACGAGCGGGTCACGTTCGGCACGCCGCTGGCCGAGCAGGGCGTGGTGCAGGAGTGGATCGCCGACGCGCGGATGGACGTGGAGCAGGCGCGCCTGCTCGTGCTGAAGACCGCGTGGCTGATGGACACCGTCGGCGCGAAGGGCGCCCGCGTCGAGATCTCCGCGATCAAGGTGGTGGTCCCGAAGATCACCGCCCGGATCGTCGACCGGGCCATCCAGGCCTTCGGCGGCGCCGGGGTCAGCAACGACCTGCCGCTGGCGAACTACTACGTCGAGGCCCGCTACCTGCAGATCGGTGACGGCCCCGACGAGGTGCACCGGCGCGCGGTGGCGCGCCGCGAGCTGCGGAAGTACGCGGGCTGATGTTCGATCCGCTGACACCGGCGCAGCTGGTGGCGATGCTCGGCGACCTGCTGCGGGATGCCGCCCGCTGGGACCGCCCGCTCGACGACTTCCGCAGCGCGCAGCTGCTCTCGGCCGGCAGTGTCGCGCGCTACCTCGCCGTCGAGCTGGCGGGGGCGGACGCCGAGCTGGCGCGCTTCGCCGACCGCGTCGGGTCGGAGATCGACCGCGCGACCGCGGCGGCGACGGATCCGTCGTGGACGGTAGCGCTGGATCGCGGTCGCCGGGGTGTCACGACCGACGTCGCGGTGCTGGGCTCGGGGCTCGTCGACCTGCTGCGGGCGTCGCGGGAGTGCACGGACCCGGACGTCGCGCGCTTCCGCACCGCGGTGCACGGGCTGCTCGCCGAGCTCGTCGATCGCCACGTCGTGCTGCTCGGTGGGGCCCCGTGAGCGCGGGACGCGACGAGGTGCTCGCGCTGCTGCGCGCGAACGGCGTCATCGGGGCCGGCGGTGACTGGCAGCTCGTCCAACTGGCCGGTGGTTGGTCGCGCCACACCCACCGGCTCACCGACGCGGTGAGCGGGCGCAGCTTCATCGTGCGGGTCCGCCCGCCCGGTGCGCTGCTCGACACCGACCTGGAACGGGAGTACCGCGTCTACGCGGCGGTCGCCGCCGCCGGCGTGCCCGTGCCTGCGGTGCACGCGTTGCAGAATGCGCCCGAGTCAGCGCTCGGCGGGCCGTACTTCGTGATGGACCACGCGCCGGGCCACTCGCCGCTGGTCTGGCAGGCCGGTGACCGGGAGGCGCTGGAGGCGAACTGGCGCGGTGACCGCAGCGTCGCCACCGACGTCGTCGGGGCGCTGGCCGCGATCCACGACATCCCGGTGGCGGAGCTGGGCTTCCTCGGCCCGCCGCTGTCGTTCCGGGAGGCCGTGGGTCGCTGGCGGGCGGTGTACGACAAGAGCGCGATGGTGGCCGACCCCGTGGTGGAGGAGGCGTTCGAGTGGGTGCTCGCGCGTGACCCCGGCCCGGTCGAGCCGAGCCTGGTGCACGCCGACTTCCGGATCGGCAACATGCTGCTGCACGAGCAGCGCGTCACGGCCGTCATCGACTGGGAGCTCGCCCACCTCGGTGATCCGCTCTTCGACGTCGGGTACGCGGCGATGCCCTACTACGCGGGCAAGTTCGTCCGGGCGGGATCGCCGCTGGTCGGAGCGTTCGCGGAGCCGGAGTGGTTCGTGGCCGAGTACGCGCGGCGGCGCGGCATCGAGGTCGACCCGGAGACCGTCCGCACCTACACCGTGCAGGGCACGCTGTCCCTGATCGCGATCATCGGGATCGGGTTGCGCCGCTTCGCCGACGGCGAGAGCACCGATCCCCGCATGGCCTGGAACCGCTTCGTGATCCCGGGCCTGCGCCAGGACATGGTCCGCCTCATGGGCTGGTGACCCGTCCCGTCCCGCACATCGAACGAGGGAGTTCGCCATGCCAGGACAGTTCTCGACATTCCAGGGCAAGGTCGCGATCGTCACGGGAGCGGCGGGCGGGATCGGTGGCGCCAGCGCGGCCGAGCTGGCGCGCCACGGGGCGCAGGTGCTGCTCGTCGACAACCGTGCCGACGCCGTCCAGCACGTGGCCGACGAGCTGGTGTCCGACGGCCTCGACGTGGCGGCCTTCGCCGCGGACGTGACGGTTCCCGAGCAGGTCGAGGCCTACGTCGAGCACGCGGTGGAGCGGTTCGGGCGGCTGGACCTGTTCCACAACAACGCGGCGCTCGAAGGCCCGTTCCAGCCGGTGCAGGACTACGACATCGACGTGTTCGACCGCTTCGTCGCCGTCAACGTCCGCGGCGTCTTCCTCGGCATCCGGGCGGTGCTGCCCCGGCTGCTCGCGCAGGACTCCGGTGCGATCGTCAACACGTCCTCGATCGCGTCCTGGGTCGGGTTCGGCAACCTCGCGGCCTACACCGCCACCAAGCACGCCGTCGCCGGTTTCACCCGCGCGGTCGCCGCGGAGATCGCGACGACGAACGTGCGGATCAACGCGGTGTCACCGGGCGTGATCGAGACCGAGTTCGTCAAGCGGATCGAACGCGCGGTGGCCGCGCCGGACGACGCGGCGCAGGGTGGCGGCCTGTTCCTGCCGTCGATCCCCAAGCAGCGCTACGGGCAGCCGGAGGAGATCGCCACGGTCGTGCGCTTCCTGCTGTCCGACGACGCCAGCTACGTGCTGGGTGCCAACTGGCTCGCCGACGGCGGCATGCAGGCCACCGGCTGACGGCACAGACGATGGACGGGAGAGATGACGTGGACAGCGGACTCGACGCTGCGGCGTCGCGGTGGGAGTGGCTCAACCTCACCCACCTCGTCGAACGGGCCGGTCTCGACCCCGACCGGCCCGCCGTGATCATGGACGGCACCGTGCGGACCTACGGCGCGCTGCGCGAGCGGTGCCGGCGGGTGGCCAACGGCCTGCTCGCGCTCGGGATCGGGCGCGGGGAGCGGGTGGCCGTGACGTCGGGGAACCGGATCGAGTACGTCGAGACCGAGCTGGGCATCGCCGGTGCGGCCGCGGTGATGGTCGCGATGAGCTGGCGCCTCGCCGCGCAGGAGCGCATCAGCCTGCTCGCGCACTCGCAGGCGCGGGTGGTGTTCGCGGAGGCCCGCTTCGTGGCACCGATCGCCGCGGCGCGGGCCGCGGGGGAGCTGCCGGACCTGCTGCGGATCGTCGCGTTCGGGGACGCGGCCGAGAATGTCACAGAGGGGGCCGACGAGGAGTTCGAGGACTTCTGCGCCGCCGCAGGTACCGAGGTCCCGGCATGCGCGCCACCGCGCCTCGACGACCCCCACGAGATCATCTTCACGTCCGGGACGACCGGCTCGCCCAAGGGCGCGGTCTGGTCGCACGGCACGGTGCTGTGGAACAACATCCAGCAGGTGATGGACTTCGGGCTGCGCCCGGAGCACAGCAACTACGTGATGCTCGACCTCAACTACATCGGTGGCCGCCACGACTTCACCCTGGCGCTGCTGCACCAGGGCGCCACGGTGCACGTGCGGCGCTCGGGCGGGTTCGACGCGGCGGAGGCGCTCGACTACATCACCGCCAACGCTGTGAGCCACGTGCTGTGGGTGCCGACGATGCTCTACGACGTGCTGCGCGTGCTCGACGCGACGCCCTATGACACGTCCGGCATCGAGATGATCATGTGCGGCGGCGCCCCGCTGTCGCGGGATGTCGCCGAGCGTGCCCGGGCGGCGTTCCCGCACACCCGGTTCGTGCAGGTCTACGGGCTGACCGAGGGCGGCGGCACCACGACGTTCGTCCCCGACGCGTACCTCACGACCAAGCTCGGGTCGGCGGGCAAGGCGTCACTGCACAACGAGATCCGGGTCGTCGACGACGCCGGCGCGTCGTGCGCGGCCGGGACGGTGGGGGAGATCCTCGTGCGCGGGCCGGCCGTCACACCCGGCTACTGGCAGGACCGCGACGCCACCGCCGCGACGATCGTCGACGGCTGGCTGCACACCGGCGACCTCGGCCATCTCGACGACGACGGCTTCCTCTTCGTGGCGGGCCGGTCGAAGGACCTGATCATCACCGGCGGCATGAACGTGTACCCCGCCGACGTCGAGGCCGTCGTCCGCGCCCACCCGTCGGTCCACGACGTCGCGGTGATCGGGCTGCCCGACGAGCGCTGGGGCGAGCGGATCTGCGCGGTCGTGGAGGCCGAACCGGGACACATCGTGGACGAGGCGGAGATCATCGCGTTCTGCCGGTCGCGGCTGGCCGGTTTCAAGAAGCCCAGCTCCGTCCGCGTCGTGGCGGAGCTGCCCCGCACCCTGTCGGGCAAGGTGCGCAAGCACCTCCTGCGAGCGGAGCCCTACCCGCCCGCCTGACGGCGTGCGGTGCCGGATTCGCCCGCCTGACGGCGTGCGGTGAGCCGCTCCCGCTGCGGGACCACGGTGTAGGCCGGGTCGCGGGCCGACACCATCCCGGCGTCGAACACCCCGTAGCGGGTGGCGGCGGAGCCGGCGTTGAGCAGCAGGCCACCCGCCAGCGACAGCGCCCGGCCCCCGCGGCCCCGCAGGAGCCCGCCCGCGACGGCACCGACCGCCCCGGCCACCGTGGCCGCCCGCGCCGCCGCGAGCACCGTCGCGGGCCGGCCCTCGGTGTAGGCCCGGCGCGCGTACCCGATGCGGTGCTCCAGCGCGGCGGTGGCGGCGAGTTCGAGCACGGCCCCGGCGACGGCGACCTTCCGCGCGGGGCCCGCGTCGCGTCCGGCGAGCAGTCCCACCCCGCCGCCCGCGGCCAGCGCGCTGCCGGCGAACACGAACGGCAGCTCCCGGTACCCCTCGTGCCAGGCGGGCACGGCCGTGTCGGCGAGCAGGACCGCGGTGTAGGTGGTGAGCGCGGGACCGAGCACCCCCGCCCCGGCCCCGGCGAGACGGCCGAGCCCCGGTGCGATGCCGGTGAGCTCGGACGCCGCGGCCGCGGCCGCGAGCGTGCCGAACGGCGCCAGGATCCAGGACCCCACCGACAGCGGTGAGGTCGGTTTGAACACCCGGAGCATGTTGAGGAAGCGCTGCGGGCGACCGAGATCGTGCACCAGCGCGCCGACGCTCGCGGTGGCGCCCACCAGCGCGGCGAGGCGCCCGGTGCGGCGCAGCGCGGGCCGGTCGGTGACGTCGGCCAGCGCCGACAGCGCCGCCGACACCCCGGCGACGCCGCCGAGGTACAGGTAGGCCGGGACGTCGGGCACCTTCCACGTCGGCGACTTGATGATCGGCCGTCCGTAGTAGGAGGTGAACTCCGCGTCGGGCACCATGAGCTGCTCGCCGCGCCCACGCCGGCCCCCACGTCCGCGCCGCCGCCCGGTCGTCTCCGCGGTCATCCACGCCTCCCGAGGAACGCTGCCGCCACGGTGGCCGCGACCGACAGCGCTGCCACCGCGGCGTGCCTCCACATCGACGGCAGGTCGCGGGTGGTGACCACCGGATCCGGGGGCAGGCCGTAGACCTCGGGCTCGTCGAGCAGCAGGAAGAACGCGCCGTCACCGCCCACCCCGTCGTCGGGGTCGTGGCCGTAGAGCCGCGCCTCGGGCACGCCGCGTTCGTGCAGGGCCGCGAGGCGGGCGTCGGCGCGTTCGCGCAGCTCGTCGAGCGGGCCGAACTGGATCGACTCGGTCGGGCAGGCCGTGGCACAGGCCGGTTGCAGCCCGGCGCCGAGGCGGTCCTGGCACATCGTGCACTTGAACGCCCCGCCGCCGCCCTGGTCCCGGGGGCCCTTGCGCTGGTCGATGACGCCGTAGGGGCAGGCGGGGATGCAGTAGCCGCAGCCGTTGCAGATGTCGTCCTGCACGAGGACCGTGCCGTGCTCGGTGCGGATCAGCGCGCCGGTGGGGCACACGTCGAGACAGGCCGCGTGGGTGCAGTGCTTGCAGACGTCCGAGGCCATCAGCCAGCGGACCTCGGTGGCGTCCCCGGGGCGCGCGGTGGTGGGCATCCCGAGCTCGACGGTGGCCGACTGCCGCGCCGGCACCACCTGCTCGATGAACGCGACGTGGCGGTAGGTGCTCGCGCCGAGCGCTCCCGTGTTGTCGTAGCTCATGCCGCTCAGGTCGAGCAGGTCCGGCTGGTCGTGGTGGCTGCCGTCGGCGGGCAGCGCGTTCCACTCCTTGCACGCCACCTCGCACGCCTTGCAGCCGATGCACACGCTGGTGTCGGTGAAGAACCCGACGCGCGGCGGGTGGTCGTCGGCGTAGCCGGCGTTGCCGGCCGGGTCGTCGAGCGGGCCCCAGAGGCTGTTGACCATCTAGTCCTCCAGACCGGCACGCCGGCGGTAGTCGGCGAGGAACGTGACCAGCGCCGGCCCGCGCGGGCGGCGACCGGCCCGGATGTCGCAGGTGGCGGCCTTGGTCTCCATGATGTGCACGTTCGGGTCGAGCGTGACCGACAGCAGCTCGTTGGCGGCGTCGCCGGTGGCCAGGCCGTTCGAGCCCCAGTGCCACGGCACACCGATCTGGTGGATCACGGTGTCGCCCAGACCCTCGTGCCGCAGCCGCAGCGGCTTGGCCCGCTCGGTGACGAGCACCTTGCCCTCGATCGCCGAGCGCGCGGTGACGACGTGGCACCACGCCCCGTTGGCCAGCCCGCGCAGCGCGGCCAGCGCGGGGGAGACCTCCAGGAACATCTCCGGCATCAGCTCGTTGAGGTGCGGCGTCCACCGGCTCATCCCGCCCGCCGTGTGGTGCTCGGTGACGCGGAACGTGGTGAAGACGAACGGGAAGACCTCGGCACCGGGCGTGCCCGGTGCCGGGTGGTAGCGGTTGTCGTGCCGGTCGAACTCCTGCCGTGCCGGGTTGGCCCGCTGCCACGGGTACAGCGCGTTGGGCACCGGGGACTCCTGCGGCTCGTAGTGCGCGGGCATCGGCCCGTCGAGCAGTCCCGCGGGCGCGTGCAGCCAGCCCCGGCCGTCGGCCTGCATGATGAACGGCTCGTTGCCGCCGATGGCCTCGGCGGCGTGGGCGTCGGCGGGGGGCCGGTAGTCCGGGGCGGTGGTGGGCGGGAAGTCGGGGACGTCACCGCCGGTCCACTTCCCGTTCTCGGCGTCCCACCAGACGAGCTTCTTGCGCTCGCTCCACGGCTTCCCGTCGGGGTCGGCGGAGGCGCGGTTGTAGAGGACGCGACGGTTCGCGGGCCACGCCCAGCCCCACTCGGCCGCGACGAGGTCCTGCTCATGGCCGGGTCGCCGGCGCATCGACCGGTTGACCTCGTCGGCGTAGACGCCGGAGTAGATCCAGCAGCCGCACGCCGTGGAGCCGTCGCTCTTCAGCGCGGTGTAGCCGGCGAGCGCCTTGCCGTCCGCGTCGGTGCCGTTGATCTCGCGCAGCACGGCGTCCGCGCTGGGCTCACCGTTGTCGTCGACGGGGTAGTCCCAGGTCAGGTCCTGGACGGGGCGGTCACGGGGCTCGGTCGACTCGGCGAGCCGCGCCTTGATCCGGCGGCCGAGCTCGTAGTAGAACCACAGGTCGCTGCGGCAGTCACCGGGCGGCTCGACGGCCTTGTGGTGCCACTGCAGCAGGCGCTGGGTGTTGGTGAACGTGCCGTCCTTCTCGCTGTGGGCGGCCGCCGGCAGGAAGAAGACCTCGGTGGCGATGTCCGCGGTGCGCATCTCGCCGGTCTCGATCTCGGGCCCGTCCGTCCAGAACGTGGCCGTCTCGATCATGTTGAGGTCGCGCACGACGAGCCATTCGAGCTTCGCCAGCCCCTGGCGCTGCTGGCGGGCGTTGGCCGTGCCGGTGGCCGGGTTCTCCCCGATCACGAAGTAGCCCGGGACCTCACCGCGGGCCTGCGCCATGACGGTCGGGAAGCTGGAGTGGTCACCGGTCAGGCGCGGGAGGTGGTCGAAGCAGAAGTCGTTGTCCGGGGTGGCCGCGTCGCCGAACCAGGCCTTGAGCAGGCTCACGACGTAGGCGTCCATGTTGCCCCAGAAGCCCTTGTCGCCGGTGTTGGCCGCGATGAAGGTCTCCAGGTCCTGCTCGCGGTGGGCGTGGGGCATCGGGATGTAGCCGGGCAGCATGTCGAACAGCGTCGGGATGTCGGTGGAGCCCTGGATGCTGGCGTGGCCGCGCAGCGCGAGGATGCCGCCGCCCGGGCGCCCGATGTTGCCCAGCAGCAGCTGCAGGATCGACGCCGCCCGGATGTACTGCACGCCCACGGTGTGGTGCGTCCAGCCCACCGCGTAGCAGAACGCGCTGGTCCGCTCCCGGCCCGAGTTGCGCGTCAGTGCGTCGGCCACCTGCGCGAACATCTCCGGCTCGATGCCGCAGACCTCGTGCACCAGCTCCGGGGTGTAGCGCGCGAAGTGGCGCCGCAGCACCTGGAACACGCACCGCGGATCCTGCAGCGTGTCGTCGCGCCGCGGCTCCTTGCTGGTCGGGGCGCCCCCCGAACCCGCGATCTGGCCGCGCTCGTGACCGGCGACCGGCCGGTCGTCACGGGGCCCGACCGCAGCGCCGACGTCGTCCTCGTACTCCCAGGATCCGACGTCGTAGGTGCCGGTCGCCGGATCGAACCCGGAGAACAGGCCGTCGAGGTCCTCGGTGTCGCGGAAGTCCTCGCGCAGGATCATCGGAGCGTTGGTGTACGCGCGGACGTAGTCCTCGAAGTACGCGCCCGTCTCCAGCACGTGGTGGATGAGCCCACCGAGGAACGCGATGTCGCTGCCCGCCCGGATCGGGACGTGCAGATCCGCCACCGCGGACGTGCGCGTGAACCGCGGATCCACGTGGATCACCGTGGCGCCGCGCTTCTTCGCCTCCATCACCCACTGGAACCCGACCGGGTGCGCCTCGGCCATGTTGGAGCCCTGGATGACGATGCAGTCGGAGTTGACCAGGTCCTGCTGGTAGTTGGTGGCGCCGCCCCGACCGAAGGAGGTTCCCAGACCGGGAACGGTGGAGCTGTGTCAAATACGGGCCTGGTTCTCGATCTGGATCGCGCCCATGGCCGTGTAGAGCTTCTTCATGAGGTAGTTCTCCTCGTTGTCGAGGGTCGCCCCTCCGAGGCTCGCCATCCCCATCGTCCGTCTCAGGTGCCTGCCCTCGTCGTCGACGTCCTGCCAGGTCTTCGCGCGGGTGGCCAGCACCCGATCGACGATCATGTCGACGGCCGTGTCGAGCTCGAGGTCCTCCCACTCCGTGCCGTACGGGCGCCGGTAGCGGACCTTCGTCTGCCGGGTGGGCGCGGTGAGCAGCGACAGCGTCGAGGAGCCCTTGGGGCACAGCCGGCCCCGGCTGATCGGCGAGTCGGGATCGCCCTCCACGTGGGTGACCCGGCCGTCCTTCGCGAAGATCTGCTGCCCGCACCCGACGGCGCAGAACGGGCAGATCGACTTCGTGACGGAGTCGGCGTCGCGGGTGCGGGCCCGCTTGTCGACCGAGCCCCCGTCATGGCGCGCCGCGGTGCCGCGGCCGAGCGGATCGTCGCCGGTCAGCTGCCGGACGACGGGCCAGCTCTCGATCCAGGTGCGTACGCCCACGAGCCATCGATTCCCCGGAGATCGCCGTCGCAAACACCGGGCCGGAAACCGCTACCGGAAAGGGTGGGAACAGCGCCCGTGGCGGGTATCCCGGACGTCGGTCGATCGAGGGAGATCCGATGCGCACACCCGACACCGCGGTCGTCGACGTGGACGGCACGCTCGTGGACACGAACTACCACCACGCGCTCGCGTGGTACCGGGCGTTCCGCCGGTTCGACCAGACGCTGCCGGTGTGGCGGCTGCACCGGGCCATCGGCATGGGCGGCGACCAGCTCGTCACGGCGGTGGCCGGCGCCCGCTTCGAGGACGAGTACGGCGACGACGTGCGGAAGGCGTGGAGCGCGGAGTTCGAGCCGATGCTGCGCGAGGTGCGCCCGCTCGGCGGCGTTCGGGAGCTGCTGGCCGAACTGCGCGGGCGCGGGCTCGCGGTGGTGCTCGCCAGCTCGGGTGCACCCGAGCACGTCGAGACCTACCTCGACCTGTTCGACGGGCGCGAACTGGCCGATGCGTGGACGACCAGCGAGGACGTCGAGCGCACCAAGCCGGGGCCGGACCTGATCGCCGTGGCGGTGGAGCGGGTCGGCGGTCGTTCGGCGGTGGTGATCGGCGACTCGGTCTGGGACTTCGAGGCCGCGCCGCGGGCCGGCCACCCCGGGTACGCGATCCGGACCGGCGGGTTCTCGACCGAGGAGCTGCGCGCGGCCGGGGCCTGCGGGGTGTTCGACGCGCTCCCGGACCTGCATCAGGCGCTCGACGAGATCCTGCGGTGACCCGCCGGCCGGCGGGACTCACCCCGCCGGTTCCGCGGGGGCGGGCAGGAGTGCGTGCAGCACCCGGCCGGCGCGGTCGGGATCGGGTTCCTCGCCGGTGATCACCTTGAGGTAGACGTAGGACTCGATCACCCGCACCACGGTGTAGGCCAGGTCGTCGACCGGTACCGGGCTGCACAGCTCACCCGCGGCGGTGTGCTCGGTGATCAGGTCGTGCACCAGCCCGATGAGGCGCTGCTGGTAGCCCCCTGCCTGCATCGTGAGCAGGCGCAGGGCGGCCTCACCCTCGTCGGTGATGAAGCGGTGCATGCCGGGATGGGTGTGCACGTCGCGCACGAAGCCGCCCAGTACCGCGGCGAGCCGGGGGCCGTCCTGGTGGCGCTGCCGGTCGAGCCCGCGCTGGATCGTGCGCTGCGTCAGCGACCAGATCACCTCGCGCAGCAGCAGCTCCCGCGACCCGACCCAGCGGTAGAGCGTGGCCCGGTTGACCCCCAGATCGGCCGCCAGCGCCTGCATGTCCAGGCGCTCACCTGCCTGGAACGCGCGCCGGGCCCGGACGAAGGCGTCGAGCGCCGTCGGACGGCCCGTCGTCGTGCCCGCGAGCTGGCGCTGCAACGGGGTGGCTGTCTCGGTCACGGGTCCCTCCGGATGCGTTGACAGCGAGTTTGCGCCCTCGCATACTAGCGCGACACTTCGGCCCACTGTCGCATTTGCGCGACGACGATGCTGATCTGACGCGCGGCGCATCTCGATGAGGAGAACGTCATGAGCACCGAAACCACCGACACCACCGCTACTGCACCCGGCCGCCTCGGCGACCCGGCGATGACGATCGGCACCGACCCGCGGGCCGACCCGCGGATGATCGCCGTGTTCGCCGCGCTGGGGATCGACGGTCACGCCGACGGCGCTCCGGTCACGCCGGAGTCCTCCCGCGAGGAGCTGCTCGGTTTCATCGACGCCGTCGAGGTGGGGTTCGAGGGCCTGTTCGTGGCGCTGGCGGAGGGGTCGCCGCCGCTCGAGGGCGTCACGTCCGAGCTCGTCACAATCACCGGTGACACGGGGCACGAGATCCGGCTCCACATCCACCGGCCCGCGGCCACGACGGGCCCGCTGCCCTGCATCTACCAGGTGCACGGGGGTGGCATGGTCATGCTGGCCACCGAGGGACCGCTCTACACCCGCTGGCGCCACGAGCTCGCCGCCGCGGGCGCCGTGGTCGTCGGCGTGGAGTACCGCAACGGCGCCGGCGTGCTCGGGCCGCACCCCTTCCCGGCCGGGCTGGACGACTGCGCGACCGGGCTGCGCTGGGTCACGTCGCACCTCGACGAGCTCGGCGCCACCAACGTCGTGGTCACGGGCGACTCGGGCGGCGCCAACCTCGCGCTCGCACTGGCGATCAAGGCCAAGCGCGAGGGCTGGGTGGACGAGATCTCGGGCGTCTACGCGCAGTGCCCCTACATCCACGGCGCCTGGGACGACGCGCCCGCCGAGCTGCGATCGCTGCAGGAGAACGACCAGTACTGGCTCAACCGCGGCCTGTTCCCGCTGCTCGCCGAGGTCTACGACCCCGGTGCGAAGAACGCCACCGACCCCACCTGCTGGCCCTTCCACGCCACGGTCGCCGACGTCGAGGGCCTGCCACCGCACGTCATCTCCTGCAACGAGCTCGACCCGCTGCGCGACGAGGGCCTGGCCTACCACCGGTTGCTGCTGCAGGCCGGGGTCAGCTCGGTGGGCCGGATCAACCCGGGCCTGTGCCACGTCGGCGAGCTGCTGTTCCGGGGCACGATGCCCGACGTCTACGCCGCCGCGGTGCGCGACGTCACCGGCTTCGCCCGCGCGCTGGCCGGCTGACCCGACCTCGCACAGGTTCCCCCGTCGTCGCATGGCTTGCACACTGTGCGAGGACGGGGGACGGTGTGCGCAGTCGGGCGCGCGCTGCGACTGACGAGCGATCAGCGCCCGTCGAGCAGCTCGTCCAGCGCCTGCCACTGCGGGATCGTCCCGATGCCCGACGGCTCCCGGATGTTCTTCGTGCGCGTGAACTCCAGCAGGCTCTCGATCGCGTGTTCGCGGCCGTAGCCGGAGTCCTTGAACCCGCCGAACGGCGTCCCGAGCAGGGCCCGGCTGTAGTTGTTGATCATGACGACGCCGGCGTCGATCCCGCGGGCGACGCGCTGGGCGCGGGGGTGGTCGGCGGTGTAGACCGCCGCCAGCAGGCCGTAGGGGGTGTCGTTGGCGAGCGCGACCGCCTCGTCCTCCGTCTCGAACCGCAACACGGCCGCGACGGGCCCGAACACCTCGTCGCGCGCGACCGCCATCGCCGGGGTGACGCCGCTGAACAGCGTCGGCTCGACCCAGAACCCGCCGCGCAGCGCGGGATCGGCGGGCACCGGAGCGGTCGCGGCGACGGTCGCCCCCTCGGCGACGGCCAGTTCGATGCACGACAGCACCTTCGCGCGGTGCACCGCGGTGACCATCGGCCCCACGTGCGTGCCGGGGTCACTCCCGGCCCCGACCCGCAGCCGCCGCACGGCGCCCGCGACCCGCTCGACGAACGCGTCGTGGACGTCGGCGTGCACCAGCAGCCGCGACGCCGCCGTGCACGCCTCGCCCTGGTTGAACATCGCCCCCTCGACGGCGCCGCGCACGGCCGCATCGAGGTCGGCATCGGCGAACACGACGAACGGGTTCTTGCCACCCAGCTCCAGCGTGGCGGGGGTCATCGCATCGGCGGCGAGCTTGAGCACCGCGCGTCCGGTGGCGGTGGAGCCGGTGAACGAGAGGTGCTCCACCAGCGGATGGCCGGCCAGCGCGGCGCCGGTCTCCGGACCGGCACCGGGGAGCACCTGCAGCACGTCGGGCGGGAGCACGCCGGCGAGCAGCTCGACGATGCGCATGATCGTCAGCGGGTCCTGCTCCGGCGGCTTGAGGAGCACGCAGTTGCCCGCCGCCAGCGCGGGCGCGGTCTTCGCCGCGGTGTGGATCGGGGGCCAGTTGAACGGGATGATCCCGGCGACCACGCCGTAGGGTTCGTGCACGGTGTGCGCGCTGATCGGCCCGAGGTCGAACGCCGCGCCGGGCAGCTTGTCGGCCAGCCCCGCGTAGAACTGGAACGAGTTGATGCAGAACTGGATGTCGAAGTGGCGCGAGATGTGCAGCGGCTTGCCCATCTCGAGCGTCTCCAGCGCCGCCAGCTCGTCGGCGTGCTCGGCCACCTGCCGGGAGCACTCCCGCAGCAGCGCACCGCGCTCCCGGGCGGGGACGTGGCGCCAGGTCGTGTCGTAGGCCGCTCGGGCACGGCGCACGGCCGCGTCGACCTCGGCGGCACCGCCACCGTGCACCGTCGTGATCTCCGCGCCGGTCGCCGGGTCGTGCACCACGAAGGCGTGCGCGTCCGACCCCGATGACCACGGGCCGTCGACGGCGGGCAGCGGCGGGATCACCGCGCCCCCGTGATGCCCAGCGCCGCCAGTATCTCGCTGCGGGAGCCCTGGAACGCATCGAGCGCCTCGGGGTTCGCGAGGCTGTCGCGGCTGGCCACGGCATCGGGCTCGGCGCCCATGAGCAGCCGCTTCACCGGGATCTCGAGGATCTTGCCGGTCAGCGTCCGGGGCAGGTCGGGCACCGCGAAGACGTGGTCGGGCACGTGGCGCGGGGAGCACTCGGTGCGCACCACCCCGCGGATGCGGGCCACCAGCTCGTCGGTCAGCGCCTCGCCCGCCGCGAGCGTCACGAACATCGGCATGTGGCCGGGTCCGTCTGCCGCCGGCAGGTCCACGACCAGCGCGTCGGTGACCTCCGGCAGCGTCAGCACCGCGCGGTAGAGCTCTGCCGAGCCGATCCGCACCCCGCCGCGGTTGATCGTCGCGTCGCTGCGGCCGTAGAGGATCCCGCCGCCGCGCGGGGTGATCTCGAGCCAGTCGCCGTGGCGCCAGACCCCGGGATAGACGTCGAAGTAGGCCTCGCGGTAGCGGCTGCCGTCGGCGTCACCCCAGAACGCGACGGGCATGGCCGGCATCGGCTGGGTGACCACCAGCTCGCCCGTCTCGCCGACCAGCGGGTGGCCCTGCGGGTCCCACGCGTCGACGGCGACGCCGAGCACCCTGGCCTGCAGCTCGGAGCGGTACACCGGCAGCCAGGGCACGCCACCGAGGAACGGGCCAGCGATGTCGGTGCCGCCGCTGACCGAGCCGAGCCACAGGTCGGGCCCGAGCTCCGCGTAGGCCCACTCGAAGCCCTGAGCAGAGAGCGCCGAGCCGGTGGAGCCGACGGCGACGAGCGCGGACAGATCGCGCCCCTGCGCGGGATGCAGCTCAGCCTTCATGCAGGCCACGATGTAGCTCGCGCTGGTGCCGAACATCGTCATGCCGGTGGACTCGGCGAGGTCCCACAGCACGCCGAGGTCGGGGTAGCCGGGGCTGCCGTCGTAGATGATGATCGACGCCTCGCTCAGCAGCACCCCGAGCATCACGTTCCACATCACCCAGCCGGTGGTGGTGAACCAGAACATCCGATCGCCAGGCCGGGCGTCGAAGTGGAAGTGCACGTACTTGATCTGGTCGACGAGCATGCCGACGTGGGAGTGCACGATCGGCTTGGGCAGCCCGGTCGTGCCCGAGGAGTAGACGACCCACAGCGGGTGCTCGCCCGGCACGCGGGTGAACTCCAGCAGGGTGTCGGGCCGCTCGAACTCCTCCCAGACCACGGTGTCGCGCAGCCCCGAGAGATCCGCATCGGGGTCGAGGTAGCGCAGCACCACCGTCTGTCCGACGGTCGGCAGCGCATCCTGCAGCGCCCGGACCTCCGCGAGCCGGGAGTAGGCCGTGCCGCCGTAGCGGTAACCGTCGACGGCCAGCAGCACCGTCGGTTCGATCTGGGCGAACCGGTCGACGACGCTGCGCACCCCGAAGTCGGGGGAGCACGCCGACCAGATCGCGCCCAGGCTCATGCACGCGAGCCCGGCGGCCAGCGCCTCCGGGATGTTGGGCAGGTACGCCGCCACCCGGTCGCCCACGCCGACGCCCGCCGCCCGCAGCCCGGCCGCCAGCGCGGCGGTCCGGGCGCGCAGCTCACCCCACGTCCACGAGCCCGGTGCCCTCGATGATCCGGCGCGGTCCTCCGCGGCGAACTGGACGGCGAGCGCGTCGTCGGACTTGCCGCGGAAGATGTGCTCCGCGTAGTTGAGCCGGGCGCCCGGGAACCACTGCGCCCCGGGCATCCCGCGGCGGCCCAGCACGTGGGAGTACCCGTCGTCGGAGAGCAGGTCGAAGTACTCCCAGATCGACGCGTAGCAGTCGTCGAGGTTCTCGACCGACCAGCGCCACAGCGCGGGGTAGTCGTACCGGGGCAGCTCGACGCCGCGGTGCTCGGCGAGCCAGCGCGCGTACCGGGTGAGGTTCGCGGCGGCCCGCCGCTGCGGAGAGGGCGTCCAGAGCGGTGCCGGCTCGCTGCTCATGCGAAGGCCGGGATGACCTTCTCACCGAACAGCTTGATCGAGGCGAGCGCCTTCTCGTGGGTGGGACCCGTCGGGTGCCGGAACCGCATCACGAAGTAGTCCGAGCCGAGCTCGGCGTTCCAGCGCTCGATCTCGGAGATGCAGTGCTCGGGCGAGCCGATGATGAAGCGGTCGGGGGAGACCTTGTCGTAGGTGAACTCGTCGGTGGACGTCAGGTCCGTGATCCACGGGTCCACCAGCGGGCTGTAGCCGCCCGCCTCGTAGTAGAACTTGTGCGAGGTCATCAGGTGCTCGGCGTACTCCTCCAGCGCCTGGTCGGTGGACGGGGCCACCCAGCACTCGCGCAGCACCGCGATCGACGGCGTCTTGCCGGCCTTCTCGGCCGACTTGCGGTAGATCTCGGCGAACATCTTGAACGTCGGCAGGGTGTTGATCACGTCGGTGACCCAGGCGTCGCCGAGGCGCCCGGCGCGGCGCAGGCCCTGTGGCGTCCAGGCGCCCAGCCACACCGGCGGTCGCGGCTGCTGCACCGGCTTCGGCGTGACCCGCATGTTCTTGAAGTGGAAGACCTCGCCGTCGAAGTCCAGGTTGTCGTGGGTCCAGGCCTCCTGGAGGAACCGGACGGTGTCCTCCATCAGCGCGCCGCGCTGGCTCACATCGACACCGAAGGCCGCGAGGTCCTCGCTGACGTAGCTGGCCCCCAGCCCCAGGATGAGCCGGCCGCCGGAGATGACGTCGAGCAGCGCCGCGTCCTCGGTGAGGCGGATCGGGTTGTACAGCGGGGCCAGCGCGACGCAGCTGCCGACCTTCAGCGTGGTGGTCGACCGCGCGACACCCGCGGACACCATCAACGGGTTGGGGAAGTACCCGTCGGCCTGCTGGTGGTGCTCGGTGATCAGGCACGAGTCGAAGCCGACGGACTCGGCGAGCCGCGCCTCGGCCACGATCTCGTTGTAGACACGCGCCATGTCGGCGCCGTCGGGCCAGTCCTCGGTGATGGGGAAGATGCCGAACTTGATCCTTGCCATGACGTCTCCTTCTACCGGGCGGGGCGAGGTCGAGGCTGGCGGGTGTCGAGTCTGGGAGTGGTGAGCGACGGTAGGCCCACTGTGAGCGGGCTCTCAATGGGACAGGCACAGGCTTGCCCCCGGGTCCCTTGTGCCCGACCACAAGTGCGGGCCCGGCTCAGGTGTCGAGGCGCAGCAGGCGTGCGGCGTTGCCGCCCAGGATGAGCTCCCGGGAGGCGGCGGGCAGGTCCGTCATCGCCCTGACGAGCGCGACGGCGTCCTCGTCGCCCATGTCGTAGGGGTAGTCGGTGCCGACGACGACGTGGTCGGCGCCCAGCTGCTGGACGAGGAAACCGAGGTGCGCGGCGTCGTAGACCAGGCAGTCGACGTAGACCTGGCTCAGGTAGCTCGACGGAGCGCGGTCGGGGATCCGGTGGCGGCCCTCCGGGCGCACCGCCCACGAGTGATCCATCCGGGACGCGTAGAAGGGCAGGTAGCCCCCGCCGTGCACCAGGCAGACCCGCAGGGACGACAGCTCCTCGAACAGCCCGCCGTGGATCATCCGGGTGGCGGCAACGGTGGTGTCGAGCGGGTTGCCGACCACGTTGGTCAGGTAGTAGTCGGTGAACCGCTCGCCGTGGGTGAAGCCGTGCGGGTGCAGCAGCACCACCACGTCGAGCGCGGCCGCCGCGGCGAAGAAGGGCCGGAACCGGGGGTCGTCGAGGTCGAGGCCGTTGACGTTGGTGCAGATCTCGACGCCGCGCATCCCGAGCTGGGTGACGCAGTGCTCGAGCTCGGTCACCGCGGCGTCGACGTCCTGCATGGCGACGGTGGCCAGCGCCACGAACCGGTCGGGCCGCGCGGCCGCGATCTCCGCGAGGTGGTCGTTCTGCATGCGGGCCAGCCGGCGTCCGAGCGCGGGGTCGGTCCAGTAGTAGAACTGCGGGGGTGCCGCCGAGAGGGCCTGCACGTCGATGCCCGCGCGGTCCATGTCCTCGATGCGCCGCGCCGGGTCGGTCAACCTCACCGCGAGCGCGGCGAACTGCTGCGTGTTGTAGGCGGCCGTCTCGGCGCCGCTGTAGCGGGTGAAGGGGTCCAGGTGCGCGGGCGCGGGCCCGTCGAGCAGCGCCTCGCACGCCGGCGTGCTCACGTGGTTGTGCAGGTCGACGACCCGGGTCGGGCTCACGTGCCCGGTCCCGCCCCGAGCACGTCCTCGATGACGAACGCGAACTGGAACTTGAGCAGGGCCTGGGAGTCGTGGCAGTCCACGGCGAGCAGCTCCTCGATGCGGCGCAGGCGGTAGCTGATGGTGTTGGGGTGCACGATCAGTGCCTCGGCCGTGGTGGTGGCGTTGCAGCCGCAGCGCAGGAACGCCCGCAGCGTCTCGACGAGCGTGGTGTCGCGGCGCGCGTCGTAGGTGTAGAGCGGCTCGAGCATGCTCTCCATGAACGCGATGAGCTCGTCGGGCCGCTCCACCTGCAGCAGCAGCCGGTAGACGCCGAGATCCCCGAGCGCGACGACCCGGTCGTGCCGGCCGGCCCGCTGCGTGAGGTTGAGCGCGCCGGTGGCCAGCCGGTAGGCGTCGGTGTAGTCGGTGACGTCGAGGCAGGCGCGGCCCAGCCCGACCGACACCGAGCCGCGCGTGCACGACGTGCAGTGCCCGCGCAGCCGCTCCGCGATCTCCGCCGCCTCGGCCAGGTCGTCGCGCCGCGGCCACAGCACGATGACGTCGGCGCCGCGGGCCGCGACCAGTGCCTCGGTGCGGCTGGCGTCGACGACGTGCTGCACCTGCGTCAGCAGCGAGCGGTGCAGCCGCACGGCGCTCGCGGGCGAGACCGCCGGTCCGTCGTCGAGCGGATCGGGACGCAGCACCAGCAGCGTGTGGGGCACCGTCAGGTCGATGCCGAGCTGCTTGGCCCGCGCGAGGGTGGCGAAGGGATCGGTGGTGGGCTTCGCGGTGAGCAGGTCGTCGAGGAACTCGCGCGACAGGCGCCACTCCACCTCCTGCGCCGTACGCAGCTTGGAGACCGCCAGGGCCACCACGCTCGCCCCGCGTTCGAGGACCCGGCGCTGCCATACGCCGCCGGGCTCGGCCATGTTGAACGCCCACACGCGCCCGGCGAGCTCGCCGGCCAGCACCACCGGCGCCACGAGGCCCGCGGCCTGCCCCTCGCGCGCGGGGAGCTCGACGGCGCGGTACTCGTCGCCCGCCTGCGCCAGGAGGGGTGTGTGGCCCAGCCGCAACGCGGTGGCCCGCATCGAGTCCAGGCCCTGCGCGGTGCGGGAGGCGCCCAGCGGGTGCCCCGCGGCGTCCTCGACCAGCACGTCGCTGCGCAGCTCCCGGGCGAGGTGCTCGGTGACCCGCTCCAGGGTCTCGCCCGCCAGCAGCAGCCGCATGAGGTCGCGGTGGACGCCCTCCGCGCGCTGCACCACCCGGTGCTCCTCCTCGAGCACCTCGATGCGCCGGCACAGGTGCGCGGACCGGGCCGCGCCCCGCTCCCGGCGCGCGGTGGCCTCGACGGCGAGCGCCGCCTGGTTGGCGAAGGTCTCCATCAGGACGACCTCCTCCGCGGCGAACTCGCGCGGGCAGGCGCAGTAGCAGCTCAGCACGCCCAGCACCCCGCCGACACCGACCAGCGGCAGCGCGAGGATGGCCCGGTAACCCTGCGCGGAGGCCGCCGCCTCCCACTCGAGGCAGGTCGGGTCGGCGCAGATGTCGACGAGCACCACCGGGCGCTGCGAGCGGAACGCGCGGCTCGACGGGCCCTCCGCGGTGGCGCCGGGGGAGATCCGCGGCGGGCGCTCGGCGTTGACCCTGGCGACGTAGCCCGGCGACAGGCCGTAGGAGCCCTTGATCAGCAGGTGCTGCATGTCGTGGTCGGGCAGCAGCACGGAGCAGAAGTCGTAGCCGGTGAGATGGACGACCGTGCCCGCGATGAGGCTGGCCAGCTCGGACTCGGGCAGGTCGCGGTTGACCGCACGGGCCAGCTCGGCGGCGGCGTCGAGCCACTCGCGCAGGTCGTGGCGCGGTTCCCCGCCGCTCTCCCCGTGGTCGGCATCGATCGCGAGGTGCTTGACCGTGACGCTCATGCGGACCCACCCCCGGCACTGGTGCGTGGTGGGGCGAAGTCTAGGGCCGTCGACCCGCACGTGGGCTGTGTGAAGTCACAACAGTTCGGTTTTCAGGTTGCCGGAGATCCCATGGATCGGGCCGGTCGAGCGCTCCTATCCTCGCTCGACGCGATCGAGCCGGAACGCCTCCGACGAGGAGAACGCCGTGGTCAACGTCCTTCTGCAGCTCTACCCCGTCATCCCGGCCACCCGCCAGGAACGGGAGGAGATGCGGCCGATGGGCCGCAACGCGCAGCGCTACCAGGATCTGCTGGGCGGATGGCACGACATCGTGCGAGCGGCCGACCGGCTGGGCGTCTGGGGCATGGCGACCGTCGAGCACCACTTCCACTCCGAGGGCTACGAGGTCGGGCCCAACCCGGGGATCCTCGACGCCTACTGGGCGGCGATCACGAAGAACGTGCGCCTGGGCCAGCTGGGCTACGTCATGAGCGCGCAGAACCCGATCCGGGTCGCCGAGGAGACCGCCCTGCTCGATCACCTCTCGGGCGGGCGGACGTTCGTCGGGTTCGCGCGGGGTTACCAGTCCCGCTGGACCAACATCCTGGGCCAGCACCTGGGCACCAAGGCGACGCTCTCGCCGTCGGGTTCGCCCGCGGAGAAGATGGCGCTGCTCAGCGACGAGCAGCGGGCCAAGCGCTTCGCCGACGACAAGGTCAACCGCGAGATCTTCGAGGAGCAGGTGGATCTGGTCCTGCGGGCCTGGGACGAGGACAGCATCGACGTCCCCAAGGGCCGCTGGCAGATCCCGTACCCCTACGAGGAGGGCATCGACTGGACGATGACCGCCACCCGGGAGATCGGTGCGCCCGGTGAGATGGACGCCGACGGCCGGATCCGCCGGGTCAGCGTGGTGCCGGCGCCGCTGTCGAAGCAGCACCCGCCGATCTTCGTCTCGAGCAACGCCAGCCGGGAGACCATCGAGTACTGCGGGCCGCGCGGGTTCATCCCCACCTACTTCTCCAAGATCGAACGGGCCGCCGAGTACGGGCAGGCCTATGTGGACGCGGCGGCCACGGCCGGGAAGCACTACGCGCTCGGGCAGAACCAGGCGCTGGTCCGGTGGGGCAACATCGCGCCGACGATGGAGGACGCCCGGCGCAACGTCGAGGCGTGGGACGTCGACATCTTCAAGGACCTCTACGCCGGCACCACGCCGATGATGTTCGATCCCGACCATGCCGTCGACTCGGTGCTGAACAGCGGCCTGTGGGTGATCGGTTCGCCCGACGAGGTGCGCGACCAGTACCTCGAGCAGTGGGCCAAGCTGCCCGCCGAGTACGTCGTGCTGATCTACCACTACGCCCAGCAGCCGGCCGAGAGCGTGATCGAGAACATCGAGATGTTCATGGAGCACGTCAAGCCCGCGCTCGACGCCGTCACGACGTACGGGAAGTAGGCGCGCGATGGGATACCGCGGCGAGGACGTGATCCGCGACTACATCGACCGGTTCTCCAACTGGGGCCGCTGGGGCGCCGACGACGAGCTCGGCGCGCTCAACTTCGTCGGCCCGGCGCAGGTGGTCGCGGCCGCGCAGCTGGTGCGCCAGGGCAAGCTCGTCTCGATGACGCTGCCGTACGACCTGCTGGGGCCGCAGGCGGGCGGGTTCCGCGCGAACCCGCTCAACATGATGACCGCCACCGGCACCGACTACGTCGCGGGCCACCAGGACCCGCTGCCGGCGGGCTGGGGTCCCGCGCACGGGTTCGGCTACGCCGACGACGTGCTGGTGATGCCCAACCAGGCAGGCACCCAGTGGGACGGGCTCTCGCACATCTTCTACGAGGGCAAGATGTACAACGGCCACGACGCGGCGCAGGTCACCGCGAAGGGCGCGAAGCGCTGCGGCATCGAGGTGATGTGCGACCGGCTCGTCATGCGCGGGGTGCTGCTCGACGTCGCCCGCCAGCACGGCGTCGACGCGCTGGAGCCGGGCTACGCGATCACCCCCGACGACCTCGACGCCACGGCGGCGGCGCAGGGCGTGGAGGTCCGAACGGGCGACTGCGTGATCGTCCGCACCGGCATGCTCGGGGAGCGGCGGGGCAACTGGGGCGACTACTCCGGCGGGTCGGCGCCGGGCATGTCGTTGCACACCGCGCCGTGGCTGGCCGCGCACGAGGTCGCCGCGATGGCCACCGACACGTGGGGCCTGGAGGTGCGCCCCAACGAGATCGAGCTGTTCCAGCCCCTGCACGTCGTCGCGCTCGTGCACATGGGCCTGCCGTTCGGCGAGATCTGGGACCTGGAGGCGATCGGGACCGACTGCGCGGCCGACGGCGTCTACGAGTTCCTGCTCTCCGCGGCGGCGCTGCCCATCACCGGGGCCTGCGGGTCCCCGCTCAACGCCATCGCCGTGAAGTAGGCGTCGATGGACTACCGGCTCAGCGCCGAGCAACGGGAGTGGCGCGACCGCGCGCGGTCCTACGCGCTCGATGTGGTCGCGCCCGTGGCGGCCGCGCTCGACGCGCAGGTCGACCCCGCCGCCGCGTTCTCGTGGGAGCTGGTCGAGGCGGCGCACGAGCGCGGCCTGCGGCTGGCGCCGCTGCCACCGGAGTACGGCGGCGGCGGCACCGACTTCCTCACCAACGCCGTCATGCTGGAGGAGATCGCGGCGGCCGACATGGGCGTCTCGGTGGTGCTCGCGCAGACGTGGAAGTTCGCGCAGCTCCTGATGGAGCTGGGCACCGCCGACCAGCACGCCCGCTGGCTGCGGCGCCTCGCCGACAACCCGCGCGGCCTGATGGCGGCGTCGTTCACCGAACCGCAGGCGGGCTCGGACAACGTGCTCACCTACGCCGGGGTGGACGGCGGCATGCAGATGTCGGCCATCCGCGTCGACGGCGGCTGGCTGCTCAACGGCACGAAGCACTACATCTCCAACGCCAACCGCTCCGACACGATCCTCGCGTTCGCCCGCACCGACCCGACCGTGCCCGTCAAGGACGGCTGCAGCGCGTTCATCGTCGGCTCCGACAACCCGGGCGTGCGGTTCGGCGTGGTGCACGACAAGCTGGGGGAGCGGCTGGCGAACAACTCGGAGATCTTCTACGAGGACTGCTTCGTGGCCGACGGGGACCTGCTCGGCGCGGAGAACACGATCCTCAGTGACGTCGCGCGGCTGCTTCGCGGCTCCAACGCCTACGCCGCGATCTGCACCCTCGGCGTCGCCCGCACGGCGCTGACCAGGGCGATCCAGCGCGCCAAGACCCGGGTCCAGGGTGGGCGCCCGATCATCGAGCACAGCGTGATCGCCGCCGAGCTCGGTCAGCTGTGGGCCCAGCTGGAGTCGGCGCGCACCTACGTCTACCGCGCGGCGTGGGCGTCGGACCACGCCGACCCGTTCGACCCGAAGATGGCGGCCGCGCCCAAGCTGATCGCGTCGGAGACCTCGTTCGAGGTGACGCGGCGCTCGCTGGAGATCTTCGGCGGGTCCGGCGTGATGCGCGAGGTCGGCATGGAGAAGCTGCTGCGCGACGCCACGATCTTCCTGCACTCCGACGGCACCAACACGATCATGCGGAAGAAGATCGCCGCCGATCTGGCTGCCCGCAGCGACGAGCAGCTGCGCGATCTCTGGAACTGGTGATGCGCGCAGCGGTGCTCGACGCGTTCGGCGGCGACGTCAGGCTCCTCGACGTCGACCCGCCTCGTCCCGGCATCGGCGAGGTACTCGTCGCGGTCGGGGCCTGCGGCGTCGGGCTCACCCTGGAACGCGGCCGCACCGGCGCGCTGGGCGGCTCGGCGCCGCGGATCGTCGGCCACGAGCTGGCCGGGACCGTGACGGAGGTCGGCGCGGGTGTCACGGCGTGGCGGCCCGGTGACCGCGTGACGTCCTCGTTCTACCTGACCTGCGGGCGCTGCCGGTGGTGCGCGGGCGGCCGGGAGACGCTCTGCGAGAACTGGGGCGGGTTCGTCGGGCTGCACGTCGACGGCGGGCTGGCCGAGTTCGTCGCGCTGTCCGAGCACAACCTCGTGCACGTGCCCGACGGCGTGCGGCTCGACGAGGCCGCGATCGCGGCCGACGCCATCGCCACGCCGTACCACGCGTTCACCGCGCGCGCCCCGATCCGGCCGGGGCAGACCGTGGCCGTCATCGGGGCGGGCGGCGGGGTCGGCGTCCACATGGTGGCCACCGCCCGCGCGTTCGGGGCGCGGGTCGTCGGCATCGAGCTGGACCGGGGCAAGGAACGGCGGCTGCGCGAGCTCGGCTGCGACGTCGTCTGGAACCCCGGTGACGCACCGAACTGGTCGACCCGGTTCGTCGAGGACCTCGGGCTGCGCGTCGACGTCTGCGTCGACACGGTTGCCTCCCGCTCCACGCTCACGAGCGGGCTCGGCATCCTCGGCCGGGCCGCGACCCTGCTCGTCGTCGGGTTCCAGGGTGGAGCGCTCGTCGAGCTGGACCCCCGGGCGCTCGTGCTCGACGAGGTGGTCATCACCGGCAGCCGCTACGCCAGCCGCGCGGAGATCGCCGCGGCGCTGGAGCTGGTGGAGCAGCGCCGCATCGAGCCGGTCATCGGTGCCCGGTTCGCGCTGGACGACGTGGCGAAGGCCTACCGGGCGATGCAGGCGAACGAGGCCTTCGGCCGGATCGTGGTTGACATCGGGGGCTGATCGTCTAGGAGTGCGTGTGCACCTCGCCGCCGTCGACGTAGAGCTGGCTGGCGGTCATGAAGCTGGCCTGGTCGGTGGCGAGGAACAGCACCGCGTTGGCGATCTCCTCCGGGCGTCCGACGCGGCCGAGTGCGGTTCGGGCGGCCTCGTGGTCGAACAGGGCCTGGGCCTGGTCGGGGTCTGCCGCCAGCCCCTTCAGTCCGGGGGTATCGGTCGGGCCGGGTGTCACCGTGTTGACGCCCACGCCGCGACCGGCGAGCCCGGCCGCCCACACCCGGCTGAACTGGTTGAGGGCGGCCTTGCTGGCGGAGTAGGCGCCGAAGCCCGCGAACCCCGGTCCGCCGCCGTCGACCCGGTGATGATCACCGAGGCACCCTTGTTGAGCAGGGGCACGGCCTTCTGCACCGTGAAGACGGTGCCGCGGACGTTGATGCCGAAGGTCGTGTCGAAGTCCTCAGGCGTGATCTGCTCGATCGTGCCGAACGTGCCACCGCCGGCGTTCGCGACGAGGACGCACGCTGCTGGCGCAGGAGCTCGTGCAGCGGTGGCAGGCGGTGGCCGAGGGTGGGCTGCCGCCGGACACCGACCCCGCCGCCCTCGGGCGGCTGATCTTCGCCGTGCTGCAGGGCGTCGAGTTCCTCTCCAAGACGGGGATGGCGCCCGCGGAGCTGGCCGAGATCGGGACCGCCGCCGCGCAACGGGTTCTCCCCAACGCGTTCGGGGACGGGTGTCGGGCTGCGCCGCCCCGGCAAGCAGGGTAGGAATCGGGGGTGACGAAAGACGGACAGCCGCAGGCGATCGACACCGTCGACAAGCAGGGGCGCGCGGGGGTGCCTGCGGAGGACGGGGCACCGCGCGGGATGGGTGGCTGGGTGCTGCGGTCAGGCGTCGAGCGGGCGCTGCGCGGGCAGCATCCGCTGGTGGCGGCCCACGTCGCCGCCGTGCGTCGCAAGCACCCCGGCATCACCCCGGCCGAGGTCGTCGGCAGGCTGAGCAGCCAGTACCAGGCCGCGGTCGCGGTGACGGGCGGTGTGGGTGGCGCGATCGCGATCATCCCGGCACTGGGCACCGTCGCCTCGCTCGCGACGGCGGGCGCCGAGGCCTTCGCGGCGCTGGATGCTGCCGTGCTCTACACGCTCGCGGTGGCGGAGGTGCACGCGCTGCCGACCGAGGATCCGGAGCGGCGGCGGGCGCTGGTGCTGGGGGTGGTGGTGGGAGCAGGCGGCCAGGCCGTGCTGCGCAAGGTCACCGGCCGAACCAGGAACTGGGCGGAGGAGGTCACCGAGCACCTCTCGCTGCCCCGGCTGGGCCTGTTGAACAACGGACTGGCGCGGTGGTTCGTCAAGCGCTACATCGTCCGCCAGGGTGTGCTGGCGCTCGGGCGGGCGCTGCCGCTGGGCATCGGGGTCGTCATCGGCGCCGTCGGCAACGTCGTGACCGCGCGGGCGGTCGTACGCTCCGCGGAGGTGGCGTTCGGGCCGCCGCCTGCCGCCTGGCCCGCCGGGGAGACGCGGTGAGCTGACGGCGTGGTTACGGCCGCCGCTCACCGGGTACCGGATACGGCATGACTGCCTTCGGGTACACGCTGCTGTGCGAGCAGCGCGGTCCCCGCGAGCTGGTGTCGGACGCCGTCGCCGCCGAGCGGGCCGGTTTCGACTTCGAGGTGATGAGCGACCACGCGTTCCCCTGCGGCCCCGACGTCGCGGCCCACGTCGACGCGGTGCGCCCGTTCGTGGACGCCGGCTACACCCACGTCGCACTGGCGCAGGTCGGTGGCGAGACGCAGCCGGAGTTCCTCGAGTTCGCCGAGCGGGAGCTGCTGCCGGCGCTGGCGCTGCGCTCGGTCTGGCCGACGATCGCCACCACCGGCACGTGGTCGAGCGTCGCGTCGTAGAGGCCGTTGAGCAGGTGGATCGCGCCGGGCCCGGAGGTGGCCATGCACACCCCGGGCTTCCCGGAGACCTTCGCGTAGCCCACTGCCTCGAACGCCGACATCTTGGGCGGTCGTCGGCCGCGCCGAACGCCACCACGAGACCGTTGATGCCGTCGCCGGGGTAGCCGAACACCTGCTCGACGCCCCAGTCCCGCAACCGGATGTGCACGTGATCCGCGACGGTCTCCGCCATGCGATCCTCCTCGTTGCCGAAGATCGGTGGATGCCCCGTGATCTTCCGGGCGAAACCCGGTCAGGACTGCAGGGCGCCGACGGCGCGGGCGATCACCAGCACCGACGTGAGCAGCGCCGCGACCGACTCGATGGACATCAGCAGCTTCGCCCGGGGCGAGAGCGGCATGGTGTCGGTTGGGCTGAACGCCGTGGAGTTGGTGAGGGACACGTACAGGTAGTCGATCAGGGTCGGCACCCAGTCGGAACGGCCGCTGGCGCTGACGGCGACCTCGGTGACGGCGTCGTCGTTCTCGTCCTGGGAGAACCGGAAGTCGGCCGCCTGCATCCGCTCGCGGTCGTTCTGGGTACGGGCCACCGGTCCACCGCGGTCGAGCTCCCAGAAGATCAGGCCGAACGCGATGATGTTGGTGAACCAGACCTGGCCGGCGGCGATGAGCAGCTCGCGAGCCTGCTCGGCCTGCACCGTCAGCAGCGCGTGCAGCAGCAGCCCGAGCGCCACCTGGTTGGCGGCGGCGATGACGAGCGCCATCCCGAGCGACACCGATCGCGACAGCCGGGTCTGCCGGGTGATCCGGCGCGGGTTGACCGCGATGACGGCGACGAGCAGCAGCAGCTCGAGCGCCGGCACCACGAACCGCGGTGCGAGCAGCAGATCCTCGGGAAGCAGCGCGTAGAGGGCGATCGCCACGAGCACGGCGACCACCGCGGGGAGCCGGGCCTCACCGCGGCGGTCGGTGCGCGGATGGGTGCGATCGCTGCGCCCGATGCGAGAGCTGTGTCCGATCCGGGTCATGTGGCACCGTTCCTCACCGAGTGACCCGGGGATCGAGTCGATCTCCGCGGCGAGTGCCCGGTCCTACCCGGCCCGAAACGCCCGTCGCGCCACGCGGACCTGGGCGACCAGGCTGACCAGCGCGAGCAGGATCGTGAGCGCGGTGTAACCGGTGACGCTGGGCACCAGACCGATCACGTCGGTCAACCAGCCGGCGATCACGATCGGCACCCCGAACGCGACGTAGGACACGACGTAGATCCCCGCCACGACCGCGGCCCGCTGGTGCGCGGCCGCGAGCGGGAAGATCAGGCGCAGCGCGGCGGTGAAGGCCGCACCGAAGCCGATGCCGGCGATCGCCTGCCCGACGAACATGACGGCCAGGCTGCCGGCGAACACCCCGCCGATGATGCCGGCGGCCCCGATGATGGACGCGTAGGTGCCGATGGTCATCGCGCGCCGCGGGTCGATGCGGGCGAACGCGAGCCCGACCACGGCCGACACCGCGGGCGCGATGAACCCGGACACGCCGTTGAGCAGCCCGCTGTCGAGCTGGAAGACGCTGCGGACCATGCTCGGCGCGAGCCCGCCCGACAGGCCCGCGAGCATCCACACCGCGGCGATCACGGGCGCCGCCGCGGCGAACTCCGCGCGGGCGGCGGGCGGGACGGCGACCCGGGGGATCAGCGAGCGGAGTACACCCTCGGAGCCCTGCCCGTTCCCGGGTCGCTGCCCGTTCCCGGGTCGCTGCCCTTTCCCGGGTCGCTGCCCGTTCCCGGGTCGCTGCACGGTCTCCGGCGAGAGCGCGACCACGATCATCCCCAGGATCGTCATGATCGTGAGAACGACGAAGACGATCGTGTTCGCGCCGGCCGTGAGCTGGATCGCGAGGCCGGTCAGCAGTGCTCCGGCGCCGAGCCCACCGGTCAGGCCGACGCTGCCCAGAATCGTGGCCAGCCGCTTCCGGTTCGCCGGTGCGACCTCGACGATCGCCGCGGTGAACGCGGTGGTCCCCGCACCCGTGGCGAGGCCCTGCACGATGCGACCGGCGATCACCCATCCGACGTCGGAGGCGGCGAGGAACAGCAGGTTGGACACGAGCTGGACGACCAGTGCCCCGATCAGGACGGGTCTGCGTCCGATGTGGTCCGACAGCGACCCCGCCGTGAGCAGCGCCACGAGGAAGCCGACCGCGTAGGCGGCGAAGGCCAGCGTGAGCAGCGATGCGGGGAAGTCCCACTGCTCCCGGTAGAGCACGAGCAGCGGGGTCAGGGCTCCCGCCGCGAGGTAGAGGCTGGTGAAGGTGATCGCGGCGCCCGCCATGGCGATCCCGGCGGGAAGGGTGGGGCGCTGCCGCGGGATGGGCGGGGCGCCATCGAGGGACGGTGTTGTTGTCACGGACGGGCTCCTGGTGTGGCTCTCTGCTGGGTGCGTTGATCAGTCGGTGATGACGACGACGCCCGTGGGCTCGACCAGCGCGGCCACGGTGCGCTCGGCGGCCCGGGCGATGCTGACGCGCGGTTCGGCGGGCAGCTGCTGCTCGTTGTAGGTGCCGGGCCCGTAGAACTGGCCGTAGCGCAGCACGACGCCGCCCTCGGCCAGCACGGAGCGCTCGAGCGCCGCGACGGCCTGCGCGTCGGGACCGTCGGGCAGCTGCCAGGCCACGCTCTGGGCGAAGACCCGGGTGGCGGTGCCCCGCGAGGCGGCGCTCTGGCGCGCGGCCTCGATCAGGTTCTCGCTGCCCTCGGTACGGATGCGCGCGTTCAACGCGGTGAACTCGCCGATCCGCGCCACGTCGTCGGGCAGGTCGGTCAGCTCGTTGAGCACGATGTCGGGTTCGAACTCGTGCACCGCCTTGATGAGCGCGTCCCGGTCGAAGACGTCGCACAGGATCGGGGTGGCGCCCAGCGCGCCGAGCAGCTCCTGCTTGCCCGCGGAGCGCGTCATGCCGCCGACGGTGTGGCCGGCCTGCACCAGCCGCGGCACCAGCCGCTGACCGAGCACGCCGGAGGCGCCGGCGAGGAAGATCCGGAGGTGGTTGGTGGGGATGTTCGCGGGGATGTTCGCGGGGATGTTCGTTGTCATGTCAGCAACGCTACGACCGAAATGGCTCAGGAGTATGGTCCATTTCTGTGACAGAGTCATGGGCCACTTCTGCGTTCGGTACGGATCTGCACCTGGACCTGAAGGGGCCGGGGTTGCGCGCCTCGCTCATGGACGCGCTGCGGGACGCGGTGCGCACGGGGCGTCTCGTGTCCGGTACTCGGCTGCCCTCGTCCCGATCGCTGGCCGTCGATCTGGGGATCGCCCGCAACACCGTGGCCGACGCCTACGCCGAGCTGGTCGCCGAGGGCTGGCTGAGCGCGCAGCAGGGCTCGGGCACCCGGGTGGCGACGCGGGCCGTCCCGCGGCCGGTGGCGCCCACCGCCGTGCCGGCGCCGCCGTCGGGGCGCCGTCTCGCGCTCAGCCTGGTGCCGGGGTCGCCGGACCTCGCGGAGTTCCCCCGCAGGGAGTGGCTCGCCGCGTCCCGTCGCGCGTTGACGGCCGCGCCCAACGACGCCTTCGGCTGCGGTGACGCGCTCGGGCGCGTCGAGCTGCGCACCGCCGTCGCCGACTACCTGGCGCGGGCCCGTGGCGTCTACGCCGACCCGGGGCACGTCGTCATCTGCTCGGGGTTCCACCACGGCCTGATGCTGATGGCGCAGGTGCTCGTAGGGCGGGGGGTGCGCGCGGTCGCCGTCGAGGACTACGGCCTCGATGGGCACCGCGACCTGCTCGCGGGTGCCGGCCTGCGCACCCCGCCGGTCGCGGTGGACGGTCGCGGCACGTGCACCGACGACCTGGCCGACCTGCCGGACGTCGGCGCGGTGCTGATGACGCCGTCGCACCAGTACCCGACGGGTGTGGCGCTGCATCCGGAGCGGCGCGCCGCCGCCGTCGGCTGGGCGCGTGCCACCGGCGGGTTGATCCTGGAGGACGACTACGACGGGGAGTTCCGCTACGACCGGCAGCCGGTGGGTGCGCTGCAGGGTCTCGACCCGGATCGGGTCGTCTACTTCGGCACCGCGAGCAAGCCGCTGGCGACGGGGCTGCGACTGGGATGGATGGTGCTGCCCGCGGCGCTGGTCGCGGAGATCGTGGCAGCCAAGGGGCATGCCGACTGGATGTCGAGCTCGCTGGAGCAGCTGACGCTCGCGGAGTTCATCGCCTCCGGTGCCTACGAGCGCCACGTGCGCTCGATGCGGCTGCGCTACCGCCGCCGCCGCGACCAGCTGGTCGCCGAGCTGGCGCGCCGGGTACCCGGAATTCGGGTGACGGGCATCGCGGCCGGGTTGCACGCTGTCCTCGAGCTGCCGGCCGGCACGGAGGCTTCGGTCGTGGAGGCGGCGGCCCACAACGGTCTCGCGGTGACGGGGATGGCGCAGTTCCGTGGGGCGGCACGGGTTTCCGGGGCCGTCGCGCCGGCACCGGACGCGCTGGTGGTCGGCTACGCGACGCCGTCCGACAGCGCGTGGGCCGGTGCTCTCGACGCGCTGTGCGGGGTGCTGCCGCAGGCGCGCTGACCGAAGGGTGTTGCACGATTTGCTTGGCCAAGCTAAATTCTGCTCATGCGAGCAAGAACGTTCACGGAGTCGGGCAGGCGAGCCCAGATCGTCGCCTCGACGATCGCGGTGATCGCCGAGGCCGGTTACGCGGGAGCGTCGTTCAGCCGGATCGCCAAGCACGCCGGCCTGTCGAGCACCGGCATGATCAGCTACCACTTCGCGGGTAAGGACGACCTGTTCGCGGCGTGCATCACCGAGATCGAGCAGGTCACCGGCGCGTTCATGGAGCCGCGCATCGCCGCGGCCGTCGGCCCCGTCGCGCAGCTGCGCGCCTACGTCGAGTCCAACGTCGCGCTCGTCGGTCAGCACCCGGACGAGGTCCGGGCACTGATCGAGTTGGTCCGCAACGCCGCGCAGAGCCCCGCCGTCAACGGGCGGCTCGCGCTGTTCGAGGAGCACTTCCGGGCCGGCCAGGCAGCGGGCGTCTTCCGCGCGTTCGACGCGCGGACGGTGGCGCTCGCACTGACCAGTGGCCTCGACGCCGTGGTCGCCACCGCGGCGGCCGCCGTGCCCGAACCCGCCGAGCTCGCCCGTCTCGGGCGTGAGCTCGCCGACCTCTACGTGCGGGCGACCGCACCCGTTCCCGAGGGGGGAACCACATGATGATCGAGGAGAAGTCGCTGCCGGAGGAGTCCGGGTCTGCCAAGTCCGGGTCTGCCGAGTCCGCTCCCGACGCCGGCCTGCGCCGCGTGATCCGCGCCAACGTGTTGGCCGTGGTGTTCGAGGTGGTGGTGCCGATGGTGCTGTTCTACGGGCTGCGCCTCGCGGGGGTGAGCCAGTGGTGGGCGCTGATGGCGGGCGTGGTGGTGGCCGCGCCGTACGTGGTGTGGACGATCGTGCGCAACCGCAGGGTCGACATCGTCGCGCTGGTCACGCTGAGCGTGCTGGTGCTGTCGGTCGTGCTCGGCCTGCTGTCCGACGATCCGCGCACGCTGGTGATCCGCGAGGGGTGGACCGCCGCGCTGGGTGGGCTGTTCGGGGCCTGGATGCTGGTCACGGTCTTCGTCGGCAGGCCTGCCCAGCTGACGCTGGGCCGCACGATCGCGGAGATCAAGCGCGGTGCCGAGGGCGCGGAGGCGTGGGCGGCCCGCTGGGACACCGACGCGCGGTTCCGGCGCGGGTTGCGCATCGGCACGGCCGCGTTCGGGGTCGTGCTGCTGGCCGGGGCGGTGCTGCACATCGTGCTCGTCTACGTGCTGCCGATCGACCTGATCGCGCTGGTCACCAACGTCGCCTGGTTCGGGGCGCTGGGCTGCCTGATCGCCTGGCACGTCTGGTACATCGGCAAGGAGAACCTCGATGCCTGACGTGCTGGTGGCAGGCGGCGGCCCGACCGGGCTGCTCACCGCGTTCGAGCTGGAGCGCGCCGGGCTCGACGTGCTGGTGCTCGAGCGGGACGCCCGGCCGACACAGCAGTCGAAGGCGCTGGCACTGCAGCCCCGATCGGTGGAGGTACTGGGCGACCGCGGCCTGCTGGCGGACCTCGAGCCCCACGTCGAGGCCCGCCTGCCCGCGGGGCACTTCTCGGGCATCCCGATCGACTACTCCGACCTGCCGACGCGCTACCCGTACCAGCTCGGCATCGAGCAGGCGCACGTCGCGGCGGCCGTCGAGGCGCGGCTGCGCACCCCGGTGCTGCGCGACGCCCCCGTCACCGCCGTGGAGCAGGACGGCCACGGTGTCACCGTCACCGCGGGCGGGCGCCGGTACCGCGCGGGCTGGCTCGTTGCCGCCGACGGCGGGCACAGCACGGTCCGGACGGTGCTGGGGGCGCCGTTCCCCGGCACGTCCGCCCGGTACTCGATGGTGGTCGCCGACGTCACGCTCGCCCGCAGGCCCGCCGGGCTCGCCGACGACTGGCAGCTGCCGTCCTCGGCATCGGGGTTCCTGCTGCCGCTCGCGGGTGGGCGCTTCCGCACGATCGTCTACGGCGAGGAGCAGCAGCGCGTCGGTCGCGACACGGCCGTGTCGGCCGCGGAGGTCCAGCGGGCACTGACCGCGGCGCACGGCCCCGAGATCGAGGTGGCCGAGCTGCTCTGGGCCTCGCGGTTCGGCGACGCGTCGCGGCAGCTGGAGCGCTACCGCCACGGCCGCGTGCTCTTCGCGGGGGACGCCGCGCACATCCACCTCCCCGTCGGCGGGCAGGGGCTCAACCTCGGCCTGCAGGATGCGGTGAACCTCGGCTGGAAGCTGGCCGCGCAGGTCCGGGGGCACGCGCCAGCGGGTCTGCTCGACAGCTACCACGACGAGCGGCACCCGATCGCCGCCCGCGTGCTGGTCAGCACCCGCGCGCAGGCCGTGCTCGGCGTGCCCGACCCGGATGCCGCGGCCGTCCGCGACATCGTCACCGGGCTGCTCGCCGTGCCCGAGGCCCACCGCACGGTGGCGATGGAGCTCTCCGGCATCGGGATCGGCTATCCCGACACGATGGGCCGCGCAGAACTACCGGTCACGTCCGACGGCCGCGGGGTGCTCGTCGGCGCCGCGCTGCCGGGGGACTGGGCCGACCGCGTCGCCCTCCAGGACGGCGAGCGACCACAGCTCGTCCGCCCGGACGGCTACCTGGTGTGGGCCGGGGGAGCGGGCCTGGACGCGGCGCTGAACAGGTGGTTCGGCCGTCCGGGTGCCGCAGCCGACCTCAGCCGTCGAGCCGGGTGAGATCACCGGGCTGCAGGGTGGAGGTGCGGATCAGCTCGCGGATGAGGTTCTCGTTGAGCTGGTTGCCGATCGGGCTGGGCACCTCCTCCGCGCGCAGGCCGGACACCCCGCGCCGGGCCATGCGCTCGCGCACGTCCTTCACGTGGTGCTCGACCTTCTTGTAGGTCCAGCCGGCACCGGGATCGAGCGCGGTGAGCTCGGCCGCGGCATCGCGCCTGCTCAGCGGCTGCGGGTTGGGCTGGTTGCGCAGGTAGCGCTGGCCGAGCACGAGCAGGACGAGCCGCTCCGCCTCGGTCAGCGGCCAGAGCACCGGGTGATGGGTCTCGTGGTCGTGGCGCGGCCGGGGCCGCACCCCGTCGGCGCCGACCACGTAGATCTCCAGCAGGTGCTGGCGGTCGCTGGAGCCGGGCACGACGATCGGGGTGTGGCCGTCCGCGAGTGGCGCCGGATCGGCGTTGGTGTGCAGCTCGCCAGAGGGCAACCGCAACGGCCGACGTCCGAGGTTGCGCACCGACCACCGGTCGCCGTCGCAGGTGAGCGCGCCGTGGCGGCGGCTCACACCCAGGTCGTCGGAACCGACGCAGATGTGGACGTCGGCGGCCTGGCGGCCGAAGAGCACCGTGCGGCCGTCATTGGGACCGAACGTGAGGTCGGTGCCGACGGTCCTCGCGACGAGCGTGCCAGGCGCGACACCGCCCTCGCCCTCCCGAGCCGAGCCCATCGCACCCGTCCCCTTCCCTCCCGCCGCCCTGATCCTAAAGGACGTCTTCGCACACCCACTCGGGTCGTCGCACACGCTCCAGCCTGTGCGACGACTGCAATGGGAGTGCGAGGTCGGGGCGACGGTGGTGATGACCGGGCTGCGGGACAACCGGGCCCCGAGGTGGGGGCCGGGTGCGCCCCGGCACCGCCGCGGACGTGTACGCGCTGGGTGCGGCGGTGTACGAGGCGGTGGAAGGGGTGCTGCGCGGCACCGGTTCCCCGCGCCACGGCGGACCGCTGACCGGGCTGATCGAGCGGTTGCTGGCGACGGAGCCGCGGCGGCGCCCGGCCGCGGCCGAGGCGTCCGCGCTGTTCGGTGCCGTGGCGGCAGGCCGGCGGTACTGACGCGGGAGCGCCGGTGCGTCAGGACGGTGCCGGCAGCCGGGACACGGCGGCCCGCGCGACGGCCACGGCCGGGTCGCACGGCCGGTCCAGCGGCGCGCGCTGCGCCACGGTCAGCCGCAGGATCTCCGCCGACTGCTCGGCGTCGGGGTTCACGTACGGGCGGTGGACCACGCTGACCGTGCAGGAGTGGTCGTTCAGGGGCAGCACGGCGCCGTCCCGGTCGCCGATCCGGGTCGGGGTCCCGTCCTCGTCGACCAGCCCCGAGGTGTTGCGGTCGTAGACGATGGTCACGTCCGCGTCGCCGGACTGCGGCGACCAGTCACACCGCCACCCGCCCCATCCGCGTTGCGGGGCCACCGTGGCCGTGCCGGGGACGGCGGCGAGGTCCGCCGGGGTCAGCAACCCGCAGGCGTCGACGCCGGCCAGTGACACGGCCGGGAAGGGCAGTGGACGGCGCGGCAGCACGCCCCTGCCGAGTACCGCGGCGGCGGCGTCGGTGGCGACGTCGCCGACCGCGCAGACGTCCGGCGACGCGCCGGCGCCGTTGATCTTGCCGGTGACGTCGAGCCCGGTGCCGTCGGGCAGGACGATCGCGCGGTCGCACTGCCTGTCCAGCTCCGGATGCCGGACGATCGTGAGCGTGCCGCGCTGCTCGGGGACGCCCTGCTCGGGAAGGCGCAGCTCCGCCGCCGACAGGAGTTGGACCTCGGCGTCGAGCTCGACGCCCCCGGCCGCCCGGATGATCACGTCGCAGCGGTTGAACGCGCCGTAGTCCGACTCCAGCGTGGCCTCGCCGAAGCGGCTGAAGGCCGTGCTGGTGAGCAGCGCGCAGGGATCGGCCGTGGGTTCGGCACCCAGCCCGGCCACCCCCGGTGCGGGGGATGCCACGGCCGGTGCCGGCGGCTCGGCGCGCCCGACACCCACCCGCCACACGATGACGGAGGCGGCCACCACGAGGAGCACGGCGGCCGCGACGGCGAGGACGGCCCTCGACCTGCGCAGCCGCCCTCGCGCGGTGCCGCCCTCGGCCGCGGCCAGCAGCATCGCGCGGGCCCGCCGGGCCGTCGGTCGATCGGCGGGGCGGCGGCGCAGCATCGCCTTCAGCGCCGGGGCGAGCGGCCCGGCGTGGCGGGGCGGTGCGACGTCGCCGCGCATCGCCCGGCCCAGCGTGGCCACGAGGTCGCCGTCACCCCACGGGCCGCTGTCCTCCACCGCGGCGTAGAGCGTGGCGCCGAGGGAGAACACGTCGGACTTCACGGTGGCCGCTCGGCCCTGGGCGAGCTCGGGCGCGAGGTAGGCGGGCACGCCGCGGGGTGGACCGCCGGTGGTCACGGTGGCGGTGTCGGCAGGCCGGGAGATGCCGAAGTCGGTGAGCTTGACCTGGTCGTCGTCCGTGACCAGGACGTTGCGGGCGGTGACGTCGCGGTGCAGCACCCCGGCACCGTGCAGGTGATCGAGCGCCTGCGCGATCTGGGCACCGATGCGGGCGGCCCTGGCCGGATCGAGCGGCCCGTCGGCCCGGATCTCGTCGACGGTGCGCGAGGGCACGTACTCGAGGACGAGCCAGGGGTCACCGTCGTGCTCGACGACCTCCAGCAGGGCGACGACGTTCGGGTGCGCCGGCACCGTGGCCGCCACCGTCGCCTCGCGGCGCAGCCGCTCGTGGGCCGCGAGGCGCTCGCCCGGATGCGCCCCGTCGCTCACCCGCACCTGCTTGAGTGCCACCGTGCGTGCGATGGACTCGTCGTGGGCCCGCCACACCACCCCCATGCCACCGACACCGAGCTGCTCCAGCAGCCGGAACCGGCCCGCGATCAACCCCGGCGTGTCCACCGTCCCCCGTTCGGGCTCTTCCGTTGAGCCGAACGGTAGCGGTGTCGGGCCCGCCGCGGCAGACAGGGGAAGGGGTCACCGCGGCACGGGCAGGGGCACCTCCAACGGGACGTGCGGCGACGACGGCAGGGTGTAGACGCAGAGCTCGATGCCGTCGCGCGGGGTCACCGTCCGCACGGAGCCCGTGGTGCCCGATCCGCTCGTCAGCAGGACGTGGTAGAGCCCGGGATCGATCTGCACCACCTGCGCCGGCTTGCCGGCGGGGTCCGGGCAGTCGTCGTCGGCGGCGCGGGTCGATGGGCACCCGTCGCAGCCGGGCAGCGTGAACCCGGCCGCGCTCGTTCCCGTCATCCGAACGGTCATCTCGCCGGAGGTGACGTTGTAGAGCGTGACGCGCAGGCTGCCGGGCACGTTCAGCGGGCCGGGGAGCGGGATGGGGTCGGGCGTCTGCTGCGCGACGTTCGCGGCGATGATCGCGGCGCGCGCCTGCGGTCCGCCCGGATCGTTCGGATAGGTGTCGAGCAGCTTCTGGAGCTGGGTGGTCGCGTTCGGGAACCGGCCGGCGCGGAACTCGGCCACCCCGCAACCCAGCAGCGCCTGCGCCCGGTGTTGGCCTGCGGTCGCGGGGATGCTGCCCGTCTCGCCGGCGTCGAGCATCACCTCGTAGTCGAGCACCGGCAGCACGTCGCAGAACTGCTGCGCCGCGAGCGGGGCCTCGGCCGCGGCGGCCAGCGCGGTCATCGCCGCCGGCACCCGCTGCGCCGCGGCCGTCTCCTTGAGGTCGCGCAGGACGGTGAGCAGGTCGGTGAACCCGGCCTCGGTCGTCCGCGCCCGATCGGCCGCGACCACCGGCGATCCCGACTGCCCGGTCAGCGCCGTCCGGGCGCCGTCGGCGCGGCGCAGGTGCAGGTCGGCGAGTCGCTCGTCCACCACCGGGCGCAGCACCGAGCCGGCGTGGTCATGGCGGAAGGCCTCGTAGCCGCTGATGCCGGCGTCCGGGTCGGGACCCTCGGCCGCCCGCGTCGCTGCCGTGAACGACAGGCACTCACCGCGCAACGCCGTGGCGGCCGCGACGTCTCGGCTCAGCGTCAACGCGTAGGGCCCGGTCACGGCGTCGAACTCGGCCACGGCGGTGGTGCAGTCGATGCGACCCTGCGCGTCGACCGCGGCCGCGAAGGTGGCCCGCTCGGCCGCCCCGTAGCCGACGTAGGCGGCCACCACGGCGGCCACCGCGATCACGCCGACGACGGCGGCTCCGAGCGGGCGCCGGGCCGGGGGGACGAGCGGGGTGCGGCGGGCGATGCGCGCCGCGTCCAGCGTCGCCCCGAGCAGCCAGGCCGCGACCAGTATCCGCCACAGCCACGGCGTGCTCGCCGCCTCCGTCGCGAAGCCAGCACGACCCCGCCCACGGTGATCGCCAGGTAGATCGCCGCCCGCCACCATCGGCGCAGGTAGAGGTAGCCGAGCCCGAGCCCGGTGAGGTTGAGCAACGCGGCCCCGAACACCGACCGGGGTGGCGATGCCGGTGGCGGGGGCGGCGCCGGCGCCGGGTCTGGTGTCGGCCCTGACGGGACCGCGCCGTCCATCGTCGTCCTCCTGGCTCGCTGTCTCGACCGGCGTTCCGGGCCGTCACGACGAGGAGGTGATCACGGGGTGCGGGGGAGGGGTCCCGGAGAGCGCCCCCGCGGCGGATTCGGGACCCCTCCCGAGGACACCGCCCTAACCTCCGCCGGGGACGTGCGAGCAAGGGGGTTCGGCATGGGGGAGACCCACGCGGAGGATCGGGTGACCGGCCTGCCTGCGGGCTACGAGATCGTGCGCAGGCTCGGCGGCGACACCGCCTCGACGACCCTGCTGGCCGTGCACCGAGACAGCGCCACGCCGTGGATCGGTGTGCTGGCACCGCAGCTGTACGCCGCGCCGGGCGCGCGGGCGGCGGTCCGGGAGCGCACCGACGCGGTCGCCGTTCTCGGGCACCCCGGTGTGGTGCCGCTGCGGGTGGCCGACGACGTCGCGGGTCCCGCCGGTGCGGACGGCTGCTACCTGCTCGCGCCGCTGCCCGCGGGGGCGGAGCCGGTGGCGTTGGCGCCGGGTTCGAGCTCGCTACCGGTCCTGCTCGGGGTGCTCGCCCAGGTCGCCGACATCCTCGACGCGCTGCACCGCCGCGGGATCGTCCACGGTGACCTGCGCCTGCATGACGTCCTCGTGGACGCCCGGACCGGGCAGGCCCACCTGGCGGGTCTCGGCCTCGCCCCCTACCGCGGTGCGGCCCCGTACCCGGCGCCGGAGGTGCGCAACGGGTTCGCAGCCGGTCCCGCCGCCGACGTGCACGGCATCGCCACCCTGCTCGTGCACTGCCTGACCGGACGGCCACCGCAGCCCGACGCCGACAACGGGCTGCCCCCGGCGCTCGCGCCCGTCATGGGGCGCGCGCTCGTCGCCGATCCGGCACAGCGGGGACCCGGCTGTCGGGCCATCGTCGATGCCGCGGCCGCAGCGCTCGGTGTCGGCCCGGCGGCCGCGTCCGGACGACCGGTGCGTCGGCGGCACGGGAGTCGGGGGCGGTGGGGTCGGCGGCGGTGGGGATGGACCATCGGGATCGCGCTGGGCATGGTCGTGGTGCTGGTCGCGGGACTGCTCGGCGTCCCGCGGCTGATCGCGGCGCTGGGGCCGACCGCAGCTGACCTCGCCCGGGTGCCGGCCGCGGTCCGATCCGGGTGCTCGCTCGCCGGGTCCGCCGGCCTGCCCGCGGGATCGTCCCGTCAGCTGAGCTGCCGCGACGGCAGCGGGCAGGAGCTCCTCGTCGGCCTGTACGGCGACGCTGCGGCCGCCGAGTCCGCCTACCGATCCGTGGTCACCGCGACACCGGGCCTGCGTACCGGGAGCGGCGACTGCGCGTCCACGACCGGCGTCGAGCACCTCTATCCCGGTGTGGGCGCACCCGTCGGGCGGGTCCTGTGCACCACCGATGCCGGGAACGCGCGGATGGTCTGGCTCGACCGCGGTGCCCGCACCGTCGCCACGGCGTCGCAGCCGAACGGTGACACGACCACCCTCTACCGGACCTGGGCCGGTTGGGTGGGGATCCCCGCCTACCCCACACCGGCCGAGAGTGCGCTGAAGGCCCAGCTCTACGAGACCGACTGCCACCGGGCACCCCCCGGCACCCTCGACGGCATGGACGGGCTCGACGGGCTGGTCGCCGCGCTGGAATGCGCCCCGCTGGGCAAGGGCGCCTCCTCGGTCCGCTACCTGCGGTTCAGCGATGCCGAGCACCTCGGGCGCGGCTACCGCAGCCAGTCCGTGCCGACCGGGGCCGGCCCCGGCGTGAACTGCCTCGACCCCAAGGCGCCGACGTTCCTCGGCGAGGAGCCCTGGTACCTGCGCGGGGTCTCGTTCGGCCGGCTCACCTGCACACCCGGCACCGGCAACGCGCCCACGGTGATGTGGACCGGGGACCCGCTGCTCATGCTCGGGATCGCCACCGGCACCGACCGGACCGCGCTCGTCAACTGGTTCCTGGGGTACTCGAGTCCCGACTACCACCAGATGATCACCGCGTACGACCAGCGGTCGCAGCCGGTGTTCCCCACGTCCGACGAGTCGAAGGTCCTCGCCCACGTCCCCACCGCGACCCGGCAGGACTGCCTGCGCCCGTCGCCGCAGCAGGTCACCGGCAACGTCGGCACGGCCACGGTGATCGGCGTGTCCTGCGCACCGGCGAAGGGCGCCGACAACGTCCTCTACTACGGGTACGCCGACCCGGCCACGCTCACGGCCACCCTCGGCGCGGGCGGTGGGGCCGACTGCACCGCGAACCCGCCCGGGTTCAGCGGGACGGCGCGCTACACCCGGCCCGGTGGTGCGACCGGCGTCCTGAACTGCGGGATCGCCTCGAACGGCAAGTACATCCTGGACTGGAGCGACGAGCGGAGCCAGATCCGTGTCGTCGCCTACGGCACCGATCCCGCGGAGCTGCTCGCGTGGTGGCAGACCGCGGGCGGTCCGTCCTGACGGTCACGCGGCGCGGACCGGGAGGCTCGCCGCCAGCTGCTGCACGACCGCGAGCTCGCGGGGGCCGCCCGCGGTGGGGCCGGGGCCGAAGACAGGGGCGATGACGACGTGGTCGGCCCCGGCGGCGAGCTGCTCCCGCAGCCGGGCCGTGACCGCGTCGACGGAGCCGATGGCGAACACCGTGTCGACGAGCCGGTCGCTCAGCTCGCTGATCTCGCTGTCGGCGAACCCCATCCGCGCGAACGCCCGCGCGTAACCGCCCACGGTGGCCAGGAAACCGAGCGGCTGCCGGGCGGCTGCCCTGGCGGCCTGCGGGTCGTGGTCGAGCGCGACCATCTGGTCGACGACGAGGGTGGGCCCGGCACCGAGCCGGGTGCGGGCCGATGCTGTGAACGCGGGGTCCACGAGCAGGGTGACGGCGCCCCCGAACCGCGAACGCGCCAGGTCCAGCTTGCGCGGCCCGAGTGCTGCCAGCAGTCGCCGCTCCTGGGGCACCGGGGTGCCGTGCGCGGTCGAGTCGAGCTCGTCGAGAGCCTGCTCGATCGCGGCGAGCGCGCCGACCCGGAGGCGTTGCGGACCCCCGAGACCGACCACGAGGCGGCCGGGCGCGATCGCTTCGGCCTCCGCGTAGAGCGCCGCGATCGCGGCCGGTCCGTGGACGTCGAGGGCGATGATCCCCGGGACCACGGCGATCCGCGTGGTCGCCCGCAGGATCCGCAGCAACGGCTCGAGCGTCGCGAGCTGCCCTCCTGCCACCCAGATCGCCGAGTACCCCAGCTCCTCGACGGCGGCAGCGGTGTCTTCCAGATCGTCGGTGACCGGCAGCGAGACACCGTACCGACCCAGCGCGTTGATCATGGCCACCACGCTAGAACATGAACCCGGCTTCAGCTCAAGGCCGCCGCCGGCCGCAGCCGGGGGGTCGCCCACGCGACGGCCACGGCGCCGACGCCGACGGCCACCCCGGTCAGCACCGCCGCGGACACCGACAGCGCGTCGATCGCGACACCGCCTGCGAGCGAACCGGCGGCCACGCCGAGGTTCGCGGCGGAGGCCGGCAGCGACTGCGCCACCGCGCCGCCCGGACCGGCCAGGTCGACCACGCGGTACTGCAGCGATGCCACCATGCTCGCCGCGACCATGCCCAGCACCAGCAGGACACCGGCCACGAGCACCGGGACCGCGCCGACGAGGTGCAGCACCAGCAGTGCCACGGCGATCCCGGCGGTGCCGGCCACGAGCGTGCGGGCGGCGTCGCGATCGGCGAACCGGCCCCCGACCAGCGATCCCGCGGCGTTCGCCACCCCGTAGACCAGCAGGAACACGCTGACCAGCTGCCCGGAGACGCCCGTGACGCCCTCCAGGAAGGGCACGATGTAGGTCATCGCCGCGTACAGCGCCGCGAACACCAGCACGTGCAGCGCCAGCACGGCGAGCACGCGCGGGGCCAGCGCGTGGCGCACCTGGTCACCGGTGCCACCTGCCGTGCCGGGCACCGGCGGCGCCAGCAGCGCCAGCGCCACCACGGCCACGCCGCCGAGCAGCGCCACGGCGACGAAGGTGCCCCGCCAGCCCAGCGACTGCCCGACCAGCGTCCCCAGCGGCACGCCCAGCGCCCCCGAGACCGCGATGCCGGAGAACACCGCGGAGATCGCCCGGCCCCGGCGGGCGGGCTCGACGATCGCGGTGCCCATCGCGAACGCCGCCGCGATGACGAGCCCGGCCGACGCGCCGGTCAGCACGCGCACGGCCACGAACGCGGGGTAGCCCATGGCGGGCACGACGGCCGGGGCCAGCACGGCCAGGAGCGCGGCCCCCATCCCGCCCAGCAGCACGCGGCGGCGGTCCCACCGGATCGTCGCCACCGTCAGCAGCGGCCCGCCCAGCGCGACGCCCAGTGCATAGGCCGTCACCAGCCCGCCGGCGGCGGGGATCGTGACCTGCAGGTCGTCCGCGATCCGGCTGAGCAGCCCGACCACGAGCATCTCGGTGCACCCGAGCACGAACGTGGCTGTGAACAGGGCCGCGAGTACGCGGCGCACGTGAACGGAGCCGGCGTTCGCGGTCTCGGTATCGATGGCGGTCATGACACTCCCTCTCGTATGGCAACCGAATGATTGCCACAGTATGGCAACCATACGGTTGCGTCAAAGGAGGGAGGGTCGCTGCCGCTCCTACAGCGGGAGCGCCGTCTCCAGCGCGCCACCGGCCGGCCCACCGGCGCCCCGCCTGCGGAACGACTCCTGGCCGAACGCCGCCCCCACCATCTCCGGGGACATCGCCAGGAACGGGCCGAAGTCGCCGATCTGCGAGGGTGGGCGCGCATCGCCGCGGTCTTGGCCGCCATCACGGAGGTGACGTCGACGACCGTGGTGATCTCCGACTCGGGCAGGCCGAACTCCTCGACGCCCTCGGGGGTGGCGTCGTCGCCCCAGCTCGGGTTGGCCTTCATCAGTCGCATCATCCGATCGCGGTTCACCGAGGCCTCATAGACCTGGGTGATGCCGGCCAGGTCCGCGGCGAGCAACCCGACGACGTGGACCTGGACGTGGTCGGGGTGGCCGTAGTTGCCGTGCGGGTCGTAGACGGTGAGGACATCGGCGCCCTCCTCGACCAGCACCTTGGCCAGCCGGCCGGCGGCGGCCGCGGGGTCGACGTTGCAGAACGCCTCGGGGCGCGCGTTCTCCGGGGTGCCGGCCATCCCCGAGTCGGCGTAGCCCAGCATCTCCAGGCGGTGCACACCGAGCGCGGCGGCGGATGCCTCCAGCTCACTGCGGCGCCGGTCGACGAGGAGCTCGCCCTCGTCGAGCAGGCCGTCGGGGAACTCACCCAGCGCGCCGTCGGTGGCCGTCACCAGTACGACCCGGTGCCCGGCGTCGGACGCGAGGCGCATGACGCCGCCGGTGAGGAACACCTCGTCGTCGGGGTGGGCATGGAAGCAGACGAGAACGCTCATGAGACAGCTTGACACGGCGACACGATCACCCGCGTGGCCGCGTCCCGGTTCCGGGAAGGACGGTGTCGGGGGTCTGCGCCCCGTGTACCCGGCCGCGCCACGAGCTGCGGTCGCGGCCGGATCGATCTCGCTCTACGATTCGCCCCAGCAGCGGGCTGGGAGGGTACGTGGTGGCAAACGATGATCTCAGCGCGAGTGGATCGGTGAACGTCTTCGGCGGCGACGACGCCATGGGCATCCACGTGCACCGCGAGGGCCCGGTGACGGTCGTGGCGGTGTCCGGCGATGTCGACCTCCTGACAGCCGACCACCTGCGCGACACGCTCGCGGCCGAGGTCGCCGTCCGTCCGGGCGTGCTCGTCGTCGATCTGGACAGCGTCGAGTTCCTGTCCTCCACCGGGCTGGCCGCGCTGGCGCTGGCGCACCGGGCCGCCGTGGCGGCAGGCGTCGCACTGCGGATCGTGGCGACGTCGCGGGTCACCCTGCGCCCGTTGCAGGTCACGAGCATGACCGAGGAGCTGTTCGTCTTCGGCAGTCGCGCCGACGCGCTCGCCCCGGAGTCCGGTACAGCGCGGTCCCTGCGAATCGGATGAACGCGTCGCGCAGCGAGTCCGCCGTTCCCGACGACACGGCGGTGGCCGCGCTACGGGAGGGATCGCCGCTGGCGGCGGCGCCTGCTGCCCCGATCCCTGCTGCCCCGATCCCTCCTGCACCGCTGCTCGCAGCCGCCGGGGCCGACCTCGTCCACCCGATGGTCGGCGAGCACGAGCTCGCCGACGCCCGCACCCGGCTCCACGCGTGGGCGACGGCGGTGGGGTTGTCCTCCGACGTCGTCGCCGACGTCGTGCTGGCGGGCTACGAGGCGATGGCCAACGCGGTCGAGCACGCCTACCAGGGCGAAGGTCGCCATGTCGAGCTCTGCGCGACGTGCACGGGAGACGGGTTCGCCACCGTGAGCGTCCGTGATCGGGGACGCTGGCGGCCGCCGCCCGCCGACCCCGAGCTGCGGGGCCGGGGGCTGATCCTGATCCGCGAGCTCGCCGACGAGGTGGAGATCGACCAGGGCGCCGCGGGCACATCGGTCCTGATGCGATGGCGGCTGCCCACCGCCATCAGCTAGCCCGCAACCATCAACCAGCCGAGCGCCGGATCACGAGCAGGGCGATGTCGTCGCGCCCCGCGGTGCTGAAGTGCTCGAGCAGCCTGGTGCACAGCTCGTCCGACGACGCGTCGGCACCGGCGACGACGCGCAGGTCCTCCAGCGCGTCGTCCAGGTCCACGCCCGGCCGCTCGATCAGCCCGTCGGTGACCAGCACGATCGACCACGCGGGTGGGAGCGCGTACCGGGCCGCGGGCGGGTGGGGCCTGCGCAGGCCCAGCATCGGCCCGCTCACATCGAGGTAGCGGCCCTCGCCACCCTCCACGAGCAACGGCGGGAGGTGCCCGCCGTTGGCGATCAGCAGCTCGTTGCCGGCGACGTCGAGCAGCATGACGCACAGCGTGGTGAACTCGCTGGGGTGGTAGTGCTGGATCAGCGTCTCGAGCCGGTCGAGGATCGCGCTGGGACCGTGCCCCTCGATGGCGTAGGCGCGCAGCGCGTGCCGCAGCTCCACCATCACGGTCGCCGCGTGGATGGAGTGCCCGGCGACGTCCCCGATCGCGATGAGCAGCTGATCGTCGTCGAGCTCGACGATCTCGTAGAAGTCGCCCCCGATCTCGGCGTTGTCCGCGGCCGGCACGTAGCGCACCGCGGTGTCGAACCCGGGGCGTTCCGGGGGGTGGTCGGGCAGGAAGCTGCGCTGCAGGGTGAGCGCCAGGCTGTGCTCCTCGGCGTAGAGCCTGCGGGTGTCGGCGGCGAGCACGGCGGCGTTGCCGAGCTGCACGAGCAGGCCGACGTGCTCGTCGCGCAACAGCGGTACCTGCACGGCGAGGCAGACGGGTGGCCCCGAGCTCTGCGGGCGCACCACCAGCGCGTGCCAGTCGTCCGTCCCGGTGTCCGGGCCGGGCGGCAGCAGGCTCTCGAGCACCGCCGATCCGGGCGGATGCACGATCCCTTCCGGGGCGGCCATCACGTCGCGGAGCAGGTCCGGTGGCGCGAAGTCGAGCTGCGGCGCGGCACCGGTCGCCGCGACCACGGCCCGGCGCAGGCGCCCGCTCGGTGTCCGCACGACGGCGACGGCCGGGCAGGCGAGCACGGCGGCGGCACCACCCGCGATGGCGGCGGAGAGCTCGTCGAAGGTGCTGGCGCCCTGCATCGCCAGCGTCGCCGCGGTGAGCCGGCCGAGCCGCTCGGCGAGCTGCTCGGCGTTCGCCCGGGCGCGGTAGTAGCGCAGGACGGCATCGACGGTGGCGATGAGCTCGTCGGGCTCGACGGGTTCCACCAGGTAGGCGTCGGCGCCGCGGGTGAGCCCGTGTGCGCGGTCGGCGCCCCGCACCGAGGTGGCGGACAGGTGGATCACCGGGTGCCCCAGCGCGGGGGTGGACTTGATGCGCTCGCAGATGTCGAAACCACTCATGTCGGGGAGTCCGACGTCGAGCACGACCAGGTCCACGTGCTGCGCGACCAGCGCGGCCAGCGCCGCGGCGCCGGTGGTGGCCTCCACCACCTCGTACCCGTGTCGGCGCAGCCAGTTGCTCGTGATGTAGCGGCTCGCAGGCGTGTCGTCGACGACGAGCACCACGCCGCGGCTCTCGACGTCGGTACTGATGTCGGGGGTCATGTGGTGCCTCCCACGAGCCGGTTCGCCGCGGCCGCGGCGGACAGCAGCAGATCCGGGGTGAACTGGGCCTTCCCGAGCACGGCCGCGGTGGCGCCCAGCGCGGCTCGCCGGTCGGCATCGAGGTCGGTGGCGGTGATCACGACCACCGGCAGCCGGTGCAGCGCGGGGTCGCGGCGCATCTCGGCGAGCACGGCAGCGCCGTCGGGTGCCGGGATGTCGAGATCGAGCAGCACCAGGTCGGGCCGGTGCTCGCGCAGCCGGCGCAGCGCGTCCGTGCCGTTGTCCGCTTCCGTCACGGCCGTCGCGTGCCCGTCGAGCGCGTGGCGCAGGATCAGCCGGAACGCCGGGTCGTCGTCGACGACGAGCACCGCGCTCAGCTGCTCGGGAGGTCGCTCCTCGGAGGCGAACGGGAGCCGGAGCGTCATGACCGTGCCGCGCCCCGGTTCGCTGGACAGGCCCAGCGAGCCGCCGAGGATCTCCGCGACCCGCCGCGCGTAGGGCAGGCCCAGTCCGGTGCCGCCCTGCACCGGCTGCAGCTCGCTCCGCACCTGGTAGAACTCCTCGAAGACGCGGCCCTGGTGCTCGAGTGGGATCCCGATGCCGGTGTCGGACACCGTGATCTCCACGGCGCCCGCGGCCCGGTCGGGACGCACGGCGCACCGGATCTCGCCGTGGCGGGTGAACTTGACCGCGTTGCTCAGCAGGTTGCGCAGGATCCGCCCGAGCAGCACCGGGTCGGTGACCACCGGCTCCACCCGGTCCGGCCGGTCGACGACGATCACGACGTCGCTCGAGGCGAGCAAGGGCTCCACCGCCGCCCGGACGTGATCGATGATCATGGAGACGTCCGTCGGTTCCGGATGCGGTTCGATCTGGCCGGACTCGGCCTTCGCGACGTCGAGCAGGTCGTTGACCAGTGAGAGGAGCATCGAGCCCGAGTCGCTGATCAGCTCGATCTGGTAGCGCTGGTCGGCGGTCAGCGGATCGGATCCGGGGTCGAGCAGCAACCGGGAGAGCCCGAGCACGGAGTTGAGCGGGGTGCGCAGCTCGTGGCTCACCCCGGCCCAGAAGCGGGTCTTGCTCTCGCTGGCCTCGCGCAGCCGGGTGGTGGCCTCGTCGAGCTCGGCGTAGAGCGCGACGACGCCGCGGTTGGTCTGCTCGAGCTCGTCCGACAGCTCGGCGTGCATCGCCAGCACACCGCGGTTGGTCTCCTCCAGCTCGGAGTTGGCCCGGACGAGGTCCTCCTGCCGCGCCTGCAGGTGCTCGAGCGCGTCGAGCAGGTCCTGGTTCTGGCTGCGCAGCGCGTCGAGCGAGTTGACCGGCCGAGCCCGGCATTCCCGGCGCAGCCGTTCCACGTGCTCGGCCGTGGCGCCACCGGCGTCGGGCGGAAGGCGTTTCGTCAGTGCCACGGAACCACCATCGGATCGGGAGATCACGTCGTGGGTGTCGGTCAGCCGGGCCGCCGCCGCGAACCCTTCGACGGCCGCCAGATCCGTTGCCCGCGGTTCGCTGCCGCTGCCGCCCGGCAGGCGCCCGGTCCACTCGGCGGTGATCACCAGCGCCGGCGCGGGTCGATCGGCGAGCGACAGCGTGATCGTCGCGGCCCCCGGGAGCATGCAGATCTCCCTGCTGAGCTCGCTGATGGCCGTGGCGACGCGGACCTGGTCCTGGTTCACCAGCCCCACGAGCGCGGCGACGTCGCGCCCGCGTTGCCGCGCGAGGTAGACGTCCTGCTCGCTGTGGATCGAGAGGCGCAGGATCTCCCCGGGACGCGGCCGCCTCACGGCCGGTCCGTTTCGACCGGAGCCGCTGCGACCTCGTCTGGCGCCCCGTGGGCCACCCCGACCAGCACGGATGCGTCGTCCTGGCGCACCCCGGAGTCGCGCAGCAGCGTGGCGGCGAGCAGCAGCGGCGGGCGTTCCAGCAGGGAGCGCACGTCGTCGATGAGCCAGTCGGCGCGGACCCCGTCGGAGTGCAGCACCACCATCGCCCCGGCCGGCAGCGGGTAGTCGAAGGTCCGGAAGGTCGGACGGCGGTAGCCGGCCACGCCGCCGATGGAGGTCATGCTGCGCTTGCCGTCGGGGTGGATGACGGCGCCGGAGATGTTGCCGACCCCGACGAAGTGGACGGATCCGGTGCGCGCGTCGAGCTCAGCAACCGCGACGGCGCCGCCGCGGGTTCCGGTCAGCGCGCTGTGGATCCGGCGCACCGCGGACTCCGGCGACAGGAAGGCCTGCTCGGTCGTCTCGAAGGCGCGCACGGCCTCGCGGGCCGCCATCGCAGCGAGCGGCCCGTGCCCGGACCCGTCGCACAGCATCAGGTACACGCGCCCGGCTTCCCGTCGGACGCCGTAGGCATCGCCGCAGATGTCCTCGCCGCCCAGCGCGCGGGTGATGCCGGCGATGTCACCGGCATCCTCGACGGGGTGGCGCGACCGCCCGCGCTTCGCGGCCTCGAAGCGGGCAACGAGCACGGTGCCGCGGTCCGGGTGGGAGCTGATGTCGAGCTGGTTGGCCAGCCTGCTGATCGCGCCCAGCCCGATGCCGAGAGTGCCGCCCGTCGAGGCACCGTCGCGCAGCGCGGCCTCGATGTCGGTGATGCCGGGACCGGAGTCCATGGCGACCACCTCCACCGCGCTGCGGCGGTGATCGCGGAGAGCGCGGAGCAGGATCGCCCCGCTGTGGGCGTGGCGGTGCAGGTTCGTGGCGATCTCCGTGACGGCCAGCCCGACCTCAGCGACCCGCGATGCCGGCAGACCCAGCTGTTCGGCCAGGTGTTCGGCCGAACGCCGGGCTCCGCCGATCGCGCTCGCATCCTGCACGACGAGCCACGCCACGTCCTCGGCGCTCGGACTCGTCACCGCGTCCATTCGGTCACCGGGCCCACTTGGTGACCGTGACGGTGGTGCCTGCGCCGACCGCGGTCGTCAGGTCGAACTCGTCCACCAGCCGGCGTGCACCGCCGAGGCCGAGACCCAGACCGTTGCCTGAGGTGTACCCGTCGGTCAGGGCCTGCGCGACGTCCGGGATCCCGGGTCCGGAGTCGGCGAAGCTGGCACGCACCCCGCGCCGGCCGTTGCGCTCGACCGGCTCGACCGTCGCGATCCCGGATCCGCCGTAGACGAGCGTGTTGCGGGCGAGCTCGCTGGCCGCTGTGATCACCTTCGTCTGCTCGACCAGCGACAGCTTGGCCTCGATGGCCAGCGAGCGCACGAGCTGGCGCACCCGGACGACGTCGTCGGAGCTCTGGATGGGCAGCGTCGCGGCCGCGCCGGGTGCGGTCACGGCCCGGTCGCCGTGTCGCCGATGTCACCGACGCCACGGCCCTCACCGGCCAACAGGACGTCGGTTTCGTCGAGGTCGGTCAGCCCGCGCGCGGCGGCCAGCCCGCGCAGGATGCGCAGGCCCTTGTCGAGGTCGAGCGCCGTGCGGACACCGTCGAGGGACAGCCCGAGCTCGACCAGGGTGATGGCGACGGCCGGGCGCATGCCGACCACCACCGTCTCGGCGTCGAGCACGCGCGAGAGCGCCGCGGTGGTGGCGAACATCCGGCCGATGAAGGAGTCGACGATCTCCACCCCTGAGATGTCGATCGCGACGCCCCGCGCCCCGGTGGCCACGATCTTCTCGGCCAGGTCCTCCTGCAGCGCCAGCACGGAGTCGTCCTGCAGGTCGACCTGGATCGACACCAGCAGGACGTCGCCGAGTGACAGGATGGGAACTCGGTCCATCACAGACCCTTGCCGCGGCCCCGGCGCACGACCTCGACGCCGCTGTTGCGCAGGGCGTGCAGCAGCGCGTCGGCCAGCGTCGCCTTCGTCGGGATGTCACCGAACTCGATGCCCAGCGCCACGATGGTCTGGGCGATCTGGGGACGGATGCCGGAGATCGTGCACTCCGCGCCCATGAGGCGGGCGGCGACCACGGTCTTGAGCAGGTGCTGTGCCACCTCGGTGTCGACGGCCGGCACTCCGGTGATGTCGATGATGGCGTGCTCCGAACCGGTGTCGACCAGCGCCTGGAGCAGCTTCTCCATCACGATCTGGGTGCGCGCGGAGTCGAGCGTGCCGATGAGGGGCACCGCGAGCACGCCGTCCCACAGCTTCACGACCGGTGTGGTCAGCTCGAGCAGCTGCTCGGCCTGCTCGGCGATGACCTCCTCGCGGGCCCGGCTGTAGCTCTCGAACGTGAGGAGTCCGAGCGCGTCGACCCATCGCGAGATGGCGATCACGGTCTCCTGTGCCTGACCCGTGGTGCCCGCGAGCCCGAACAGGGCTTCCTTGAGGGCGAAGATGGCCGATGCCGTCTCGGTGGGGGTGAACCCCCGCCGGGCGCGGTCGCGGGACAGCTCGCCGAGCAGCGCGCGGACCCCCGCATACCCGTCGGACCGCACGTCGACCTCGGAGCGGTCGAGCGCGTCGATGAACGCCGCCAGCAGCTCCCCGCAGCTGCGCTCCAGCTCGGGCTGCGCGACCCGACCCTGCAGGGCGGGCGCGGCTGCCCGCACCCACAGCGTGCGCACCTGGTCGGGGTCGCCGCGCACGAGATCCCGTATCAGCTGGCCCTCGTCAGCCATTCGTACACCTCACAGAACGTCGTTGCAGATGAAGTTGCAGCCGGATCGGCACGGGTGGCGCGCGCGGTCCGCGCACAGTAATGCGCCCAACCGGTGATCGGGCGTGCCACGGAGCCGATGATCCGATGCCGGGTTGGGTGGGCTGGGCAATCGAGACCTTTCCGCGGGGCGTCACGCGGATCTGGCCGGGGGAGCCGAGGTCGTCACCGCGTCCGGGCACGATCGTGCCACCGGCTGTGGGTCCAACCGAGATGAACCTTAAGCAGCGGCCGGTGCCACAGCAAGCCGCCGCGCAGGAGCGCCCTACCGGGTGACGACGGCCGCGGCGACGACGGCGGCGAGGTCACCGGTGCGTTCGTGGACGGCGCGCTGGCGGGTGGCGCCGGTGCCGCGGCGCAGCACGGCGCCGATCAGCTCGCGCACGACCGGGAGATCGCCCGACTGCTCCAGCGCCGCGGTGACGTGGTGGAGCAGTGCGGTGATCACATCGGCCGCGGGTGCGGGTCGCCAGGTCCGGGGATCGATCAGCACGTCGTCGAGGCCGGACCGGCCGGCCCGCCAGGTGGCCAGTCGCAGCACCTCGGTGCGGACGGGGTCGGGTGGGATGCCGGCGTCGGCGTCTCGCACCGCGGTGTCGACGAGCGCCCTGGCGAGTGCGGCGACGAGCACGGCGTCCTGGGGTTCGAGGCAGACGTCGGCCACCCGGATCTCGAGGGTCGGGTGGTGGGCGGAGAGGCGGGCGTCGAAGTAGAGCATGCCGTCGTCGATGACGGTGGCCGTGTCGAGCATGGCCCCGGTGACCTCGCGGTAGCCGGCGAGTGAGCCGAACAGGCCGGTCGGTCCGGCCGAGGGCCAGCGCCCCCACACCTGGCTGCGGAAGCTGCCGTAGCCGGAGTACGCGCCGTCCCAGAACGGCGAGTTGGCCGAGAGCGCGAGCAGGGGCGCCAGCCACGGCCGGATGCGGTCGAGCGCGGCAACGCCCTCCTCCTCGGACGCGATGCCCACGTGCACGTGGCAGCCGCACGTCAGCTGCTCGGACCCGGTCAGCCCGAAGACCTCGAGCATGTGCTGGTAGCGGGCTGCGGCGACGACCGTCGGGGTGACGGGCACCGGCGAGGTCGCCAGCGGTGCCAGCGCGACGCCCCTGGACCGGGCAGCGGCGGCAGCCCGGCTGCGGGTGCGGAGCAGTTCGCTGTGCAGGTCACCGAGGTCGTGGCAGGGCCGGGTGCCGGTCTCCACCTGCTCGCGTTGCAGCTCGCCGGTCAGGTCCCCGTCGTCCCCGATGTCCCCGACGTCCCCATGGTTCGCGGCCTCGCGCGCTGCGGAGGTCAGGACCGCTCCGGCCACGGCCCGCGGCTGCCCGGAGTCGGGATCGACGAGCAGGAACTCCTCCTCGACACCAACGGATCTCGGGAGTTCCCCAGCGGTCATGGCAGCAGTATCGGGCCGGCCGACCGGCGCTGCCCACCGGGCGCGGGTTGTCTCGACGGTGATGTTCTGCACGCGGGTGCCGTCACGGTCATCGTGCTGATCTTCGGGTGGTTCCTGCCGCCGCGGCGCCTGCTCAGGTGAGCCCGCTCAGGTGCGCGTGTCAGCGCCGCCGGTGAGCCAGTTGCCGTAGACGGCGAGCGCGCCGTTGCCGTAGTCGCCGTCGACGTCGCGGGCCAGGTCGGCGATGGTGACGGAGCGCAGGCTCTGGCGCCAGGCGGTTTCGGCGCCCGCCATGGCGCGGGTGATGGCGCACGGGGCCGTGCATGCCTCCGGTGCGGCGGCGAGCGGGCCGCGTTGGCGGATCTCGGTGCAGACGAAGGCCGGGCCGGGCCCGTCGATGGCCTCGACGACGTCGAGCACGGTGATCAGCTCGGGGGAGCGGGTGAGGACGTAGCCGCCCGCCTTGCCCTGGACCGAGGAGACGAGCCCGGCGCGGGAGAGCGCCTGGAGCTGCTTGGCGAGGTAGCTGGGTGACACGTCGTGCAGCTGCGCCAGCCGCGCCGCGGGAGCCGGCTCGTGCGCGGAGGTGAGCACGACACAGCAGTGCAGCGCCCACTCGACCCCGCCGGAGATCTTCACGACACCACCCTATTCCCTACCGGGCTTGACTCGGACACCAAGCGTCCGAGTATTGTCTCGGACATCAAGTATCCGAGTTTGTGAAGGGGTGGACATCGTGAAGATCTCCGTCATCGGGGGAACCGGGCTGATCGGCTCCCGGGTGGTCGAGAACCTGAACACCGCCGGGCACGAGGCCGTACCGCACGCGCTGTCCACGGGCGTGGACGTGATCACCGGGCAGGGTGTGGCCGCGGCGGTCGCCGGTGCGGACGTGGTGGTGAACCTGACGAACTCGCCGACGTTCGACGCAGCGTCGCCGGAGTTCTTCCAGACCTCCATGGACAACCTGCTGGCCGCTTCGCAGGACGCCGGCGTGGGGCACTTCGTGATCCTGTCCATCGTCGGCGTCGATCAGGTGCCCGCGCTCGACTACTACCGGGCCAAGGCGCTGCAGGAGGAGATCCTGCGGGCCGGCACCGTCTCGTACTCCATCGTGCGGGCCACGCAGTTCATGGAGTTCATCGACGCGGTGCTGTCCTGGACCGCCGACGAGCACGGTGTCCGGCTGCCCCGCACGCCGATCCAGCCGGTCGCGGCGGCCGACGTCGCCGCCACCGTGGCCGAGGTCGCCGCCGGGACACCGCGCAACGGCGTCCTCGACCTGGGCGGGCCGGACATCTACGCGCTCGACGAGCTGGGCCGCATCGCACTCGCAGCCAAGGGTGACCCGCGGCCGGTCATCACCGATGACACGGCCGGGATGTTCGCCGCCGTTCCCGGCGACGTGCTGCTGACCCGCAACGGCGCACGCATCGCCACCGTCCGCTACGCCGACTGGCGCGCGACCGCGCTGGCCGCAGCTCGCTGAGCCTTGATCAGCCCGGGTCCGGGGGCGCGGGGCTGGTGGGGGTGTCGTTGCGGGGACCCCACATGGCCGCGAACCGTTCGGTGAGGCGCTCGTGGGCCTGCTGCGCGGCGGCGTCGAGGAGTACCTCCCGATCGGCGGCCGCCGTCGCGATGTGGTGGCGCAGCTGCTCCGCGTCGGAGGTCCAGGCGAGGTCGAGCAGCCCGTGCCAGGCGGCGAAGGAGGCGACGATGTCGCCGGGGGTGTGGCCGCTCACCGCAGGCGGCGGCGCCGTGTCGGCGAAGGTGGCGAGCAGCTCGGTGATGCGGGGCTCGCCGCGGAGGTGGCCGCTGCCGATCTCGCGGATCGCGTGGCCGAGGGTGGCGAGATCGGCGGCCGCGAGCGTGACGAACGACAGGCGGCCGAGCTCGGTGTGTCGATCGGTGCCGACCAGACGCGGGCTGGTGAGCTCCTGGGTCGGCAGCACGCGCATCCAGATCCGATCGAGCGCCTCGATGCCGGATCCGTCGGCGAGCACGGCGGGCAGCGTGGTGCGCGGCGAATCGGCGGGCGGTGCGCCGACGAGCGCGTGCAGGGCCTGCAGGAGCTCCTCGGCGACGGCCACGAACTCGTCGCCGAGATCAGGAACCGCGACTTCTCGTTCTTCGATCATGCTGGTCAGGACGCTACCGGAGGGGTACGACAATTCCGGTGATCTTCGGGCCGGGCGCGCAGGTGATGTTCGGGATGCGCGCGAGCCTCAGCGCTTGAGAGAGTCGGCCGAGCCTCAGCGCCCCGACGTGAGCAGCTGCTGGCGCGACCGGATGCGGCGGGCGAGGAAGTCGGTCAGCACGGTCTCGAAGATCGCGTTGTCGTCGCCTGCGACCATGTGGTGGGCGCCGGGGATCGACGCGTACTCCGAGTGCGGGACGAGGTCGAGGAACCGGCCGGCGTCCTCGACGCTGAGCACGTCGGAGCTGCCACCGCGCACGAGCATCGTCGGCACCCGCAGCGTCATGGCGGCAGCGCCGAGCCGGGCGGGGTCGATGAGCTTGTCGCGCTGCACGGCCTGGTCGCTGGAGGAGCGCAGGAACGCCGGGTCCCAGTGCCAGAACCAGCGGCCGTCGCGCTGGCGCAGGTTCTTGCGCAGACCGTCGACGTTGCGGGGGCGGGGGCGGTGTGGGAGGTACTCGGCCACGGCGTCGGCCACCTCGTCGAGGGTCGCGTAGCCGTCGGGCCGCGCCGTCATGAACGCGCGGATCCGGTCGGTTCCCTGCGGCTGCAGGAAGGGTGAGACGTCCACGAGCACCAGCCCGAGCGCGAGGTCGGGACGCCTGCCCAGCGCGGCGAGCGCGGCGTTGCCGCCCAGCGACGCCCCGACGAGAACGGGCGGCCGTTCGAGGTGTTCGACGATGCGCGTGATGTCGTCGGCGAAGCGGTCGAGGCTGTAGCCCTGGTCGGGAGACCACTCGCTGTCGCCGTGTCCGCGCTGGTCGACGGTGAGCGCGTACCAGCCGTCGGCACCGAGGTCCACTGCGGTGTCCCGCCACGACATCCGGGTCTGCCCGCCGCCGTGCAGCAGGACGACCGGCGTGGCGGCGGGGTCGCCGTGCGCGTCGGCCTGCAACTTCACCTCACCCGCGTCGATGGAGATCGTCTCGACGGTGCTCGGAGCCGGAGCCTGGGGGTTCGTCACCCACAACCCGTACGCCACGGACCGCTGCGGGGCAACTGCGGTGTGTGCGAACCCTCAGTCCGGCGCCCGGCGCAACGCGAGCTGCTGGACCGGCGAGTCCGCGGCGAGGGAGTAGCACGCGTTCATCAGGCCGGGCGCGACGTCCAGCCCGGTGCGGGCCCAGGTGCCGTCCGCCCGGTTAGCGGCGGTGTGCTCCGTCCGGGTGCGCATCTGCAGGTAGACGGTGAGCACGTGGGCGGCCGAGAGGTCGAGGGCGAGGGTGAGGAAGTGGCTGCAGCCCCGCGTGCCGCCCATGATCTCGAGGACGTTGCGCCGGTAGCCGCGGCTGAGGCTCAGACCCTTCAGTCGGGCGATCGGCGCGGCGGTGAAGGCGCACCGGTCGTAGGGCTGCTGCTCGGCGTGGCCGGTGACGCCGGTGATGACCAGGTCGGGCACCGAGACGCTGGCCTCGATGCGCAGGTCGTGGATGAGCTCGACGTCGGTCGGGTCGTCGACGGCCACGCTGGTGTCGCGCAGCACGGCCACGAGCCGGATCGCGGCGTCGGACAGCGGCACCAGGTCGACGGACTTCTCGCGGCGGGCCGAGCGGTCGGTGGAGGACCCCACCTCGATCACCGCCACCGGTGCGACGGGACTGCCGACAGCCTGATGGATGGGCAGCGGGGCCACGACGAGCAGGAACTCGCGACGTCCGGCGGCGCGCGGTCGGGCGGTGGAGCCTGCGCGTCAACACCGGTGGCCGGCTCACGTGCAGGGCAACGGCCGCCCGCTGGCCCGGGTGCTCGGGCGCGCGTCGGTCAGCGACACCTACAACATCGGCGATCGGTTGCGGCGCCCGATCGGCGACCTGGTCGACATGATCACGCTGCGTCGCCCAGGTCGTGGAGATCCACGCCCCGTTCACCCATGGCGAGACGATGGCGTACGCCCCGCTGGGGCTGTGTGCGGCGGCCGACGCGCGGATCGCCGTCGCGACGGGTCAGGGTGGGGCCAACCAGTTCTCCACCTGCACCGTCGTCGCCGGGGCGTAGCCACCTCCTTGCGCCGGGTGCCGGCATGCCGACAATGGGGCATGAGCTCCGTGATCAGGACCCCCGACGCCGATGTTCTCGACGTCACCGGGCTCGGCGGCTACGTCCGGTGGCTGGCCGCCCGCGGCCGCCCGTTCGCCTCCTACGACGAGCTGTGGCGGTGGTCGGTCGAGGACATCGAGGGGTTCTGGGCGTCGATCTGGGAGCACTTCGGCGTCCAGGGCACGTTCACCGACGTCCTGGGTTCGCCCGCGATGCCGGGCGCGCAGTGGTTTCCCGGTGCCGAGCTCAACTACGCCGAGCACATGCTCGGACGGCCCGAGGACGCCGACCGCGTGGCGGTGCTCGCGTACTCGCAGACCCGCGAGCGTCTCGATCTGACCTTCGGGGAGCTGGCCGAGCAGGTCGGGCGTGCCCGCGCCGGGCTGCAGCGGCTGGGGGTCGGCCGGGGAGACCGTGTCGTCGGGTTCGTGCCCAACATCCCCGAGGCGCTCGTGACGTTCCTGGCCTGCGCGTCGCTCGGCGCGATCTGGGCGTCGTGCGCGCCCGAGTTCGGTGCCCGCAGCGTCGTGGACCGGTTCGCGCAGATCGAGCCCACCGTCCTGCTCACCGTCGGCGGCTACACCTACGGGGCCAAGGAGATCGACAAGACGGTCGAGGTGGCGGCGATCCGGGCCGGTCTGCCGTCGCTGCGCCACGTCGTCGCGGTGCCCTACGGCCCGCACGAGGTGCCCGACGCAGTGGCGTGGGCGCAACTGCTGGCTCAACCGGGTCCCGTCGCGTTCGACCGGGTGCCCTTCGACCACCCGCTCTACGTCCTGTTCTCCAGCGGCACGACCGGGTTGCCCAAGGCCATCGTCCATGGTCACGGCGGGATCCTGCTCGAGCACCTCAAGACGCACGCGTTCCAGCTCGACACGCGCCCCGGCGACCGAGTCCTCTGGTTCACGACCACCGCGTGGACGATGTGGAACATCCTGATCTCGGGCCTGCTGCTGCGGGCGGCGGTGGTGCTCGTCGACGGTAACCCGTTGCACCCGGACCTCATGGCGCAGTGGCGGATCGCGGCCGATGCGGGCGTCGCGCTGCTGGGCACGAGCCCCGCCTACCTGATGGCGTGTCGCAAGGCCGGGATCGAGCCCGCCCGTGAGGTCGACCTCTCCGCGCTGCGCATGCTGGGGATCACCGGCTCGCCGCTGCCCGACGACGGTTTCGACTGGGCAGCCGAACAGCTGGGCACCGAGGTGCTGGTCAACTCGATGAGCGGTGGCACCGACGTCTGCTCCGGGTTCGTGGCCGGCAACCCCTGGTTGCCGGTGTACCGGGGTGAGCTGGCCGGCCCGTGCCTCGGTGTGGACGTGACGGCGTTCGACCCGGCGGGCAACGAGGTCGTCGACGAGGTGGGGGAGCTGGTGATCCGGCAGCCGATGCCGTCGATGCCGGTCGGCTTCTGGAACGACCCGGGCGATGAGCGGTACCGCTCCTCCTACTTCGACGCCTACCCGGGGGTCTGGCGGCACGGGGACTGGGTGACGATGTCGCCGCACCGCAGCTTCGTGATCTCCGGGCGCTCCGACGCCACGCTCAACCGCGGCGGGGTGCGGCTGGGCACCGCGGAGTTCTACGCGGTGGTGGAGGAGCTGCCCGAGGTCTCCGACTCGCTGGTCGTGCACCTGGAGGACGCCGAGGGCGGCCCCGGGCGGCTCCTGCTGTTCGTCGCGTTGGTCGGCGATGCCACGCTCGACGACGCGCTGCGCAACCGGATCCGCGGCGCACTGCGGTCCGAGCTCTCGCCGCGCCACGTCCCCGACGCGATCGCGGCGGTGCCGGCCGTGCCCCGCACGATGACGGGCAAGAAGCTGGAGAAGCCCATCAAGCAGATCCTGCAGGGCCGGCCGGTAGCCGAGGTGATCAGTGCGGACGCCGTCACGGACTTCGCGGCGGTCACCGCCTTCCTGGAGCCGGGTCGGTGAGGGGTGCCGCGCCCGTCCGGTTCAGGGCAGCAGCACGATCTTGCCGCGGGTGTGCCGCTGCATGAGCTCCCGGTAGGCGGCGCGGACCTCGGTGAGCGGGAACGTGGCGGCGATCGGGACCTCGAGCTCGCCCGCCGCGACGAGCTTCGCGAGCTCGCCGAGAACCTCCGCGGTGGACGCCGCCATCGACCCCTCGACCTTGACGCCGGTGCGCGCGGCGGCCTCCCAGTCGATGATCGTGTTGATCCGGTCCGGCGCGACGCCGAGTTCCAGCGCGAGGTCGACGTAGCCGCTGCCGAACGTGTCGATGAACGCGTCCACCCCGCCGGGCGCGACCGCCCGGATGCGGTCGGCGACGCCGTCGCCGTAGGTCACCGGGATGATGCCGTGGCCGGTGAGCCAGTCGTGGTTGGCCGCGCTCGCCAGCCCGATGACGGTTGCGCCTGCTCGGCGCGCGAGCTGCACGGCCAGCGACCCCACCCCGCCCGCCGCACCGGAGACCACGACGGTGTCGCCCGGGCCCGCGGCGATGGCGCGCACCGTCGCGTGGGCGGTGGCACCGGCGACGAACAGCGCCCCGCCCATCTCCCACGACACGGCGGGGTCGCGGTGCACCAGGTGCTCGGCGGGCACGACGACGAGCTCGGCATGGCTGGCCCGGGTGTCCACCCAGCCGATCACCTCCGCGCCCACCGCCCACGTCGACACGTTCGGCCCGATCTCCTCGATGACTCCGGCCAGGTCGCTGCCCTCTCCGGAGGGGAAGGACGCGGGCCACGTCTCGTGCAGGCCCCCGCCGCGGATCAGGTTCTCCCCGGGGTTGATCCCGGCTGCTCGGACCCGGACGAGCACCTCGCCCGCCCCCGGTGTCGGCCGCGCCACCTCCCGGACCTGGAGGACCTCGAGGTCCCCGTACTCGTCGAACTGCACGGCAAGTGACATCTGACGCTCCTTGTTCGGATCTGCTGTAGGAGCCATACAACCCGCGTCTGATGAGTCTCTCCATGCTGGATCGACGCGATGAAATATGCGATCGTCTCATCTTGTGGACGTTCTGACCGACCTGTTGCAGCGTTCCCGCGCCCGCGGGGCCGCGTTCTCCCACTCGACGGCGCGCGGTGACTGGGGCGTGCAGTTCCCGCGCGGGGCCAAGCTCGCCATTCACGGGATCCTCGGTGGCGAGGCGTTCGCCTGGACGGACAGTCCCGCTGATGCCCGCCGGGTGCTCGCCGGTGATCTGGTGCTGGTGCGCGGCCCGTCGTCGCAGCAGATGGCGCACGCCCCGGGCGCCCCCGTGGTCCCGTTCGACAAGCATCCGCCCACGGGCCCGTTCGGCGGGGCGAACAAGATGGACTTCGGCTCGGGTTCCGGCCACCCGACCACGTTCTTCTGCGGCGCCTACACGTTCGACGGCAACCTGTTCGACGGTCTGCTCAGCGGCCTTCCGGACCTGACCGTGGTGCGCGCGCGTGCCGGCTCCGGCCTGCGCGCGACGCTGGACGTCTTCGCGGGCGAGCTGCTCCAGCAGACGCCGGGGCAGCAGGTGCTGCTGGACAGCCTCCTGGACGTGATCCTCGTCCAGGCGTTGCGCGAGCAGCTCACCGCAGACCTGGAGTCGGCGCCGGACTGGTATCGCGCGATGTCCGATCCGGGGATCGGCGCCGCACTGCGCGCGATCCACAACGCGCCGCACCGACCGTGGACGGTGGCCGGACTGGCCGCCGAGGCCGCGCTGTCGCGGGCGAGCTTCGCGCGTCGTTTCACCGTCCTGCTCGGCCTCGCCCCGCTCACCTACGTGACGAACTGGCGGATGGCACTGGCCCGCGAGCAGTTGCGCGACGGCGACGCGGGCCTGGCCGCGGTGGCCCGCTCGTTGGGCTACGCGTCGGAGTTCTCGTTCGCGGCCGCCTTCAAGCGCCACCACGGCGTCGCGCCGGGCCGCTGGCGCGCGACCGCAACCCCCGCCTGATCCGTTCACGCCGCGCGCCGCAGGTGGGTGGCCGGATTCCTGCGCGGGACCTGCTGCGGGTCGATCCACGCGGGCGGGATGAACTCCGGGAGCCCGTCGCGGACCTGGATGATCCACTCGCTGTCGTGTTGCAGGCGGTGATGCGCCTTGCAGAGCAGGACGCAGTTGTCGAGGCTGGTGTCGCCGCCGTGTTCCCAGTAGCGGATGTGGTGCCCGTCGCACCAGGAGGGTGGTCGGTCGCATCCTGGCCAGGCGCAGCCGTGGTCGCGGATGATCAGGGCTTTGCGGATGGCGTCGGGGATGGTGCGGGTGGTGCGGGCGATGTCGAGCAGCTGGCTGGATCCACCGAGGACGGTGGGGATGATCCCGGAGTCGCAGGCCAGGATCCGGAGTTCCTTGGCGGTGAGTGCGCCGCCGAACTCGAGCATCGCGGTGCGGGCCCGGTTCTCCAGGTCCTGCAAGGAAATGGTGACGTTGACATGCGGTCGGTGTCCGCCGCGGTGGGGGACGTCGCCGTGGTCGAGGACGAACCCGCAGGTATCGGCGAGTGCGTCGGCTTGGCGTTGTCCGATCGTGCGCGAGTCTTCTTTGTCGAGGGGCTTGGACTTGGCGTCGAGGAGTGCGGCGATCGTGGCGAACTTCAATGCGCTGTCGATCCGGCCGGTGATGGTGCCGCCGGATCCGTTCTTGTTGGGGCGGATCTGCAGGTCATCAACGGGTTGCGGATCCCGGTTGTCGGGCTCAGGTCCGTCCTGGTCGAGCAGGGTGATCAGGTCGGTGCCGTGGCGGAACAACCGATCCGGCGTCGTCGTCGCGGCGGTCGCGGCCAACTCGGCCTCGACCACGGCGAGGTCGCTGGTGCTGACCCGCGATGCGGCAGAGCTCGACAGCACCTTGGCGATGACTTCGACGTGACGCAAGGTCGCCTGTCCGGCGTGGAATGCCGCTGCGGTGGCCGGCAACAAGGCCGGCAGTATGGCGCCGTCGAGGGAGACGCGTGGGCAGACTTGTTCAGCGGCCATCGAATGGCGGCGGGCCTCGGCCCATTCGAACCCGAGCTGATCGACCAGGGCCCGGTTGGCCGACTTGTAGCCGCGCTCGACGAACGCGCCCCGCCGCTGCAGCTCGGCCACGGTGTCGACGGTGAGCACGGTCAGCTGCCGCCGGACTCCTTCGCTGACCCGCAGCGGGGCGAGGCGCTCGTCATCGCTGCCGTGCTCGACCACGGATCGCAGCGCAACGGTCGCCTCGCGAAGGAGGCGGTGCGCGTCGGCGACGGTGCCAGACATACTCACATCCTACTCGAACACATGTTCGATCTCTAGTGTTTCGAGAGGTATTTCTGCAGCTCAGAGCTGTTGTGCGTGTCGTATCGGCCGTGCGCGCGCAGCGCGGGTGAGTCGCTTCCAGTTCGTCGCTGACAACTCCACCACCTACCCGGTGAAGCGGCTGTGCGCGCTCGTCGAGATCGAGCGGTCCTCCTACTACGCATGGCAGAAAGGTGCCCGAGCCCGCGCGCGGCGGGCCGCAGCCGACGCCGCGCTCGCCGCGCGGATCCGCAGGATCCACACCGACGACAACACCGTCGGGGCTCCACGGGCGACCGCCGAGCTCAACGACGGCGTCCCGCCCGGCGAGCGGGTCAACCACAAGCGGGTCGCGCGGGTGATGCGTGAACACGGCATCGCCGGCTACCGGCGCCGCTGCCGGGTCACGACCACGATCCCCGAGCCCGCCGACCAGAAGGTCCCCGACCTGCTCAAACGGGACTTCACCGCCCCGGCGCCGAACCTCGCCCATCTGCCACTGGCCGACGGGTCGAACCTGTACCTGGCCACGGTGATCGACTGCTACAGCCGGCGCCTGGCGGGCTGGTCGGTCACCGACCACATGCGCGTCGACCTCGTCGCCGACGCGCTGACCAACGCCGCGCAGACCAGCGCCGCCCTGACCGGGGCGATCTTCCATTCCGACCACGGATCGGTGGGCGGATTCAACTGGTCGTCGCAACACCTCGATCATGGAGGTGTTCGGCAGTGGCGACGAAGGACTGGA
>NZ_JBHSIR010000065.1:0-157708 GCF_042653605.1 Pseudonocardia sp. GCM10023141 | reverse complement strand
TCTCCGGCAACGACACGCCGCAACAAGATCCTTGACCAGCAGCCGCGACCGCTAACTGAACGGCTTTGGCGTTAGCCCTGCTGACCGCGACGGCTGCCTTTGGCTCGAGCAGCACGTCCGGCACGGCAACAGGAAAGCCCGCCGAGTTCGCCATCGACTTCGTCCTCGACGTGACCGGGGTGTCCCAGACGTTCAGCCCGGCGGTCAGGCAGGGCTGGGACCTGCGGATCGAGCAGGCCAACGCGGCCAAGGAACTCGGCGGCACCACCCTCACCACGACGGTGCACGACACCCGCAGCGAACCCCGGACCGGCGCCGGTCTGATGGCCGAGGTGGGTGCGAGCGCCGCCCCGATGGCCGTCTTCGGGACGAGCAGCGCGGTCGCCCCCGCCGTCGCCCCGGTTGCGCAGCAGGCCGGGTTGCCGCTGGTCACGATCTTCTCCGGCAGCCCTGGCGTGGTCGACGCGGGAGACCACATCTTCCGGGTCACTGCGCCCCAGTCGACCTATCACCACCTGCAGAGCCAGTACTTCAAGCAGAACGGGGTGAAGCGGGTCGCGATCGTCTACAACAACGACATCGGAACCCTGAAGGACCTCGCCGAGAACTACTACCCGAAGGCCGCCGCGCGGGACGGCTACGAGATCGTCCAGAGTTCCGCGGTCTCCGCCAAGGCACCCGATCTCTCGTCGGAGATGACCGGGGTACTGGCCTCGAAACCCGACGCGGTGCTGATGCTCGTACTCGGCCAGCAGAACACCTCGATCGTCACGCAGCTGCGCCGGGCGAACTTCCCCGGCGTGATCGCTGCCCAGCCCGGCGTCGGGAACCAGGCGCTGCTGGCACTCGGCCCGGCCGCCGACGGCATCGTCTACCCGATCGACTTCAGCCCGGCGACCACGTCCGCGTCCGGCGCGACCTTCGTCCGGGACTACCAGGCCAAGTACGGCACGGCGCCGGACACGTTCGCCGCCTCCGGCTACGACGGCGCGAGCATGACCGTGAAGGCGCTGGCCGCGGCTCCCGAGTTCACCCGGGAAGCGCTGCTGAAGAGCATCTCCGACATCACCGCGAAGGATCTCGACGGCGCCTCGGGCACCGTCCACTTCGACGGCCGCGACGCCCGGGTCGACGGGATGATGGTCCGGTGGGAGAAGGGCCGGGAGACCCTCGTCGCTCCCCCGGCATGACGAAGGGGCGGGCACACCACACGGTGTGCCCGCCCCTCGTGTCCGCTCCTGCCGCGCCCTTCGCCTACGCCGCCCCGGGCGGCAGCCGGAAGGGCTGCAGGGCCCCGGCATCGACCGGTAGCGCCGTACCCGTGACGAACGCGGACTCGTCCGAGGCCAGCCAGGCCACCGCGTTGCTGACGTCAGCGGCGGCGACCCACGGGACCGGGAGAGCGTTGCTCTTCCGGTAGGCCCGCGCGGCGTGCTCGCGGGTGGTGGCCCCGGCGAGGGCGTAGAAGGCCGGGTTCTGGACCATCGGTGTGTCCGCGGTCGTGGGGTGCACCGAGTTCGCCCGGATCCCGTACGGCGCCAGCTCCACGGCCAGCGACCGCATCAGCCCGGTCACCCCGTGCTTGGCCGCGGTGTAGTGCGCGACGTTGGGCAGGGCCGCCAGCCCCGCGATCGAGCTGATCAGCACGATCGACCCGCCCCGGCCCGCCTCGATCATCGCGGGAACCACCGGCCGGACCGTGTGGAACGTCCCGGTCAGGTTGACGTCGACGACCTCCCGCCACTGCTGCGGGGTCAGCTCCCACACCCGACCGAAGGACGAGACACCGGCGTTGGCCACCACGACGTCGATCCGGCCGAACTCCGACAGCGCGGCGTCGACCGCCTTCTCCATGGCGGCCGCGTCCCGGACGTCGGCGTGCAGGCCCAGGCAGCGCGCTCCCAGCCCGTGCACCGTCGCCACCGTCTCGGCGAGGTCCTCCGGGGTCGCCGGCGGGTACGGGACGGTCTCGACCGCAGCGCACAGGTCGATCGCGACGACGTCGAGGCCGTCCTGCGCGAGCCGCACCGCGTGCGCACGCCCGAGCCCGCGGGCCGCGCCGGTGACCAGCGCGACCCTCCTCGGTTCAGCCCGCGTCACCCGGCCACCGCTCGCGCGCGAGCGGTGGCCTCGACGTCCACCCGGACACCCTCCGGGTCACGCTGCGGGTCCCCGACCACGACCACGCCGTAGTCGGCGAGTGCGCCCGCGATGCTGACGTACTCGTCACGGACGTCGTCGCACACGTCCTGCGGGTCCCTGCCGAAGGGATCTCCCCAGCCACCGCCGCCGTTGGTCTCGTACCGGAACATCGACTGCGGCGCGGTGTGCCAGACCGGCGTGCTGGCGAAGTAGAAGTACCGGCCCGCCGGATCCGTGGTCTTCGTGTCGGGATCGAGCACGCCCGCCACGGGGATCGTCCCGGCGTAGACCGACGGATCGGTGTCGACGAGATCGGCACGGCCCCTGACGTCGGCCACCTCCGGGGGGAACAGCCAGACCGCGCCCTGCGAGCCGGACCGGCCCTCGTTGACGCCGATCCCGGTGGCCGTGCGGGTCGACAGCGGGTTCGACCAGTGCTCCGCGTCGGTCAGGTAGAGCGTGTCCTTGCGGACAGCGGCGCCGCCACGGTGCCTCCCCGCGCCCGCGGAGTCGATCACGTACTCCTTGCGCAGCACGACCGCCGGGATGTCCGACTCGATCGCCTCGGTGGCCGGATCCAGGGCGTTGACCTGGTAGAAGCTCTGGTAGCTGTCCGCGTCGCCGTGCCGGGTGGCGCCCCAGGGTCCGTGCTCCCCGCCGCACTGCGCGGTGCCGACCCATGGCATGCCGCCGGGCAGGACACCGTTGGCGTTGTGGATGTTGAGCGAGCCGTAGTCACCGCCGACGGCCCGCTCCCCCAGCGCCTTGTCCAGCGCGCGGAAGATGCCGCGGATGATCGCCTGGGTGGTCTCCCAGTACATGAACACCGCGCCGTCCGGCGGGACCGCGCTCACCACGGTGCCCGGCGGGATGACCAGGTCGATCGACCGGAAGGCGCCGGAGGTGTAGGGCTCGGTCGGGTCGATCAGGAACTTCAGCGCCATCACCACCGCGCACTTCGCGTCGAGCGCCGCGGCGTTGATGCAGGTCCTGGCCTGCGGCGACGTGCCGCTGAAGTCGATCTCCAGCCGCTCGCCGACCTTCCTGACGTCGACCGCGACCTCGTACTGGACGGTGTCGTCGATCCCGTCGGCGTCGATCGATTCCCGGGACGAGTAGTGGCCGTCCGGGAGGCCGGCGAGCGCCATCGCCATGGACTCCGCCGAGGAGTCCACCGCGTACCGGATCGCGCCGTGGAACGCCTCGATGCCGTAGCGCTCGATGCTCTGCCGGATCAGCCGCTCCCCCAGTGCGAGGCTCTGGTTGATCGTCTTGATGTCCGGCAGGATGATCGGGCCGAAGCGGGCGTTGTCCAGGATCAGGTTGAAGGTCGAGCGGACCGGCGCGCCCTCCCGGTAGAGCAGCGTGGGCGCGATGACGAGGCCGGTCTCGTACACGTTCCGCTTCGTCGCGCTGAAGCCCGCGGGCACGATCCCGCCCATGTCCAGCTGGTGGGCGCGGATCGACACGTAGGACACGACGCGGCCCTCGTGGAAGACCGGCCGGATGAAGCACACGTCGTTGACGTGGTTGCCGACCCGGTAGGGGTCGTTGGACACGAGGACGTCGCCCTCGCGCAGCTCACCGGGCCCGAACTCCTCGACGGTGTTGCGGACGGCCTCGGACATCGTCCCGAAGAACGCCGCGAGGCTCTTGCCGACGGCGGGCATCGGGTAGTTCTGCTCGGGTGGGCCCGAGATCGTGGCGTTGAAATCGTACCAGTCGCGCAGGATGAGCGAGAAGGCGTTGCGCAGGATGCCGGTGCTCATGTGCTCGACGATGTAGCGCATCCGGTTGCCCAGCACGGAGGCGGTGAACCGGTCCGCGCCGTAGCGCGCCCGGAACTCCGCATCGTCGAGGTCCCGGATCGCGATGTCCGAGTGCGCCGTGTCCGAGGGTGCCGTGTCGGTGGTGGTCATGCCTCGCTCCTCTCGTCCTGGCGGATCCGCAGCTCGCCGAAGCGGCCCACGGTCGCCGTCTGCCCCGGCACCAGGAACGTCGTCGACAGCGGTTCCCTGATCACCGCGGGTCCGGGGATCCGGTCGCCCGCCAACAGGTCCGAGCGCTGGTACTCCGGCGCGGGTACCCCGTCACCGGCCGGCTCCGCTCCGATGCCGAGGTGCTGGATGGTCAACGTCCGCCGTGCCTGCGGCTCCCCCGACCCGCGGGTCGGCAGCTCGGGGTACTCGACCTTCGCCGCGTCGACGACCGCGCGGACGCGGAAGGTCACCCCCTGGACCGGGACGAACTCGAAGCGGTTGCCGGAGCGCTCCGCGTAGGTGTCGTGGAAGCTCGCGATCATCTCGCTCATCGCGTCGGCCGTGATGGTGCCGGTGGGCACCGGGACGAACGGGGTCTCCCAGCTCTGGCCGTACAGCCGCCCGTCGAAGCTGCGTGCGAAGACCGCGTCCGTGCGGTACTCCGCGGGCAACCCCTCGCGCAGCTGCTCCTCCATGGACCGGTAGAGCCCGTCGATCTCCTCGGCCGCGTCCGGGCCGAGGATCGTGTAGGCGCTGCGGCTCTCGGAGAACACCAGGTCAGAGCTGACCAGCCCGAGGGCCGAGAACAGCCCGGGGTGCGGCGGGACCACCACCTCGGCGGCCCGCACCTGCTCCAGCGCGGCGGGCAGCAGCATCGGTCCCGCCGCCCCGAAGGCGACGAGGCTGTAGTCGCGCGGATCGATGCCGTGCTGCACCGCGACGTTGACCAGGCCCTCGGCGATGTTGGTGACGCCGATGTGGAAGGCGTAGCTGATGCGCTGCTCGAGCGACAGCGGCGAGTCGAGCTGCTCGAACGCCTGCCGAGAGCCGTCGGCATCGAGCTTCATCCGGCCGCCCGCGAAGCCCTCGGGATCCAGGATCCCCATCAGCAGGCAGGTGTCGGTGGTGGTCGGCTGGGTGCCGCCCGCGTCGTAGCAGGCGGGACCGGGATCCGCGCCCGCGCTGCCGGGCCCGACCTGGAGCTCGCCGGTCGGGCCGACCGTCACCAGGCTCCCGCCGCCGGCGCCGATGCTGCTGATCTCGTTCGACAGGGCGTTGACCACGAGGTCGTACTCGAGCTCGAAGGTCGTGTCGACGTACGGCTCACCGCCGGTGACCAGGCTGATGTCGCAGGACGTGCCCCCGACGTCGGCGCAGAGCAGATCCTGGATCCCCAGCATCCGACCGAAATGGGCGCCTGCGACCGTGCCCGCAGCAGGACCGGCGAACACGATCCGGTACGGCGCGGCCATGGCCGTCTCGGCGGGCAGCAGGGCGGCCGAGCAGTCCGCGAAGTGCAGGTCGCCGGAGAAGCCGAGGTCGGTGAGCCCCGCGGACAGCCGCCGCGTGTACTCGCCGTAGATGAGCTGCATGAAGACGTCGACGACGGTGGTCGACGCCCGGGCGTACTCCTTGGCCAGTGGCGAGACCTCGCTGGAGATCGAGACCGGGACGTCGCCCAGCACCTCGTGCACGAGCTCGCGCAGCCTGACCTCGTGGGCGCCGTCCACGTAGGCGTGCAACAGGCAGATCGCCACCCCACGGACCTCGCACGTGCGCAGCACCTCGAGCTCGGCCCGGGCCTGGGCCTCGTCGAGCGGGAACAGCACGCCGCCGTCCGCGGTCCGCCGCTCGCGGATGCCGCGGCGGAGGTAGCGCGGCACCAGTGGGCGGGCGGCGTCCCCGAACGGCCGCCGCCACGACGGGTCGGTGAGCCCCCCCATCGGCCGCCAGCCCCGGCCCGCGTCGAGGATGTCGCGGTGCCCCGCGGTGGTCAGGAACCCGATCTTGGGCAGGTTCCGGGTGATCACGGCGTTCAGGCCGTGGGTGCTGGCGTGGTTGAACACCGCCGCGTCCTGCACACCGATCTCCGCGGCCCCGCGCAGGACACCCGCCTCGGTGTTGCCGGTCTCGGTCGCCACCTTCACCGTGTGGATCCGGCCGTCCCGGATGGCCACGAGGTCGGTGAACGTGCCACCGACGTCGACTCCGATCATGCTCACGCCTGCTCCGCTCCTCACCCGATGTCCAGACCGGTCGACGTCAGCGCGATCGGCCCCAGCAGCCCCCACGGCTCCCGGCTCACCGACCGCAGGCTGGGCTGGTGTTTGACCACCACGAACCAGCCGCCCTCCGACAGCACCGGGTAGCGGCGGAAGTCCGCCGCCGTCGATCCCGGGAAGTCACTCGCGAGCGCAACGCCGAGCTCGGTCAGCTCGGCGTCCGTGACCTCCTCTCGAACCACTGACAGCCCCTCCGGGACCTGTCCGTCCTGCGATGTGGTGCTCATGTCGCTCCTTCAGGCGCTCGTCATGCCGCCGTTGACGTCGACGACCGCCCCGTTGATGTAGGAGGCGGCAGGCGAGGCGAGGAACGCGGCCACGGCCGCGATCTCCTCGGGTCTCGCGAAGCGCCCCATCGGGAAGTCCTGCTCTGCGTAGCCGCGGCCCGCGATCATGTCCGTGTCCACCGGTCCCGGGGCCACGCCGTTCGCCCGCACACCGTGCTCGGTCTCCGTGCGGGACAACCACTTCACCAGCGCGTGCACGGCACCCTTGCTGGCCACGTACTGCGGGCCCGACGCGACGCCGCCGACCCGCCCGGCAAGGGATCCCATGCTCACCACGGCACCGCGCGAGCGCCGCAGGGAGGGCAGTGCGGCACGCACTGCCCAGAGCGTGCCCTTCACGTTCACGCCCAGTACCCGGTCCATCTCCGCGTCGTCCATCTCCTCGATCGGGATGGGGGCGCCGTACACCCCGGCCGAGGTGACGAGGACGTCGATCACCGACAGCGTGCGGAACGCCTCCTCGGTCGCAGTCCGGTCGGTGACGTCCAGGACCTCGCCGCGCGCCTTGCCACCCGCCGCGAGGACCGCGGCGACCGTCCCCTCCGGCGACTCGATGTCGTACGCGGCGACCTCGGCGCCCGCAGCGGCGAGGGCCAAGCAGACGGCGGCGCCGATCCCTCGAGCGGCGCCGGTGACAACGGCGTACCTGCCCGCCAGGAGATCGGGATGGAGTGCGGCGGAGAGCGCCGCGTCTTCGAGCATGCTCGTTCCTCACGTCGATGAAAGGAAGGGTGAGGCTACCAACTGACCGGCCTCTGGTCCATGTAAACCTCCATATATCTAGTTCTACCTGCTCTTTCTTCGGCTACCAGTTGTTCGTTTTGATCGTCCTCATCTTGCTCGAGGAGGTCACCTCATGGAGCGTTGGTACCCTGGAGGACCTGACGGCGGGGGTGGGTGGGCGATGACAGGTACGCGGGAACGGCTGCTCGCGGCGGCGGCAGCCGAGTTCGCCACGCGGGGCTACAACGCGACGGCGGTGCAGGACGTCGCCGACGCCGTGGGCATCCAGAAGTCGAGCGTGTACAAGCACTTCCGGTCCAAGGAGGATCTCCTCCTCGGCTGCCTCGCCCGCGGACACGAACTGCGCGAGGAGGTCCTCGACCGCGTCGCCGCCCTCGACCTGGCGCCCATCGACACGCTGCGCGAGTACCTGCGCAGCTACCTGGTCACGATGCTGAGCAACCGGGACCTCTCGGCGGTGTTCGCGCGTGAGTGGGTCCATCTGGCAGAGGCGCGCCGCGCCGCCGACCTGGAGCAAAGACGCAGGCGCAGGCACGTGCCCACCGAACTGGTCCGGGCCGCGGCGGCCGAGGACGTGGACGCGACGCTCGTGGCGACCTACCTGCGGGGAGCGGTGCATTCCGCGCTGGACTGGTACCGGGAGGACGGGCCGGACCCGCTCGACGCCGTCGCGAAGGCCATGGCCGACCTCGGTTGCGTGCTGGTCGTCGGCGCTTCGCCGCAGTCCGCGCGTGCCGATGCCCCGGATCCCGGGACGAGGCGGGCGATCGGGGCACGCGCGCCACGGTCCCGCCGGGACGCCATCGACGACGCCGCGTTGCGGATCGTGCGCGCCAAGGGCTTCGCCGCCACGACTGTCCAGGACGTCGCCGCCGAGGCCGGGGTCCTCAAGGGCAGCATCTACCACTACGTGGAATCGAAGGACGAGCTGCTGATGCGGATCTTCGAGGCCGCCCACCTGGAACTGACCACGATCGTCGGGACCGTCGCGCAGCTCGACGCGACCCCCGCGGATCAGCTGTGCGAGCTCGTCCGGCTCCAGGTCGGCTGGTTCCTGGAGAGCCTCGACCAGTCCGTCGTCCTCTTCCGGGAGTGGCCCTTCCTCGCCGGCGAGCACCGCAAGCTTGTCGCGGGCCGCCGCAAGGGCCTCGAACGCTTCGCCGGCCGGTTGTTCGAGCAGGCCCGCAGCACGGACGAGATCCCCCCGGGCGCGGGGACCGGCATCACCGTGCGCTTCGCGCTCGGCGCCGCCAACGCGGTGTCGGACTGGTACCGCCCCGCCGGCCACTGGGACCCGGCACGGGTCGCGGTGGGATACGCCGAGCTGACCCGGGGTCTGCTCCACCACACGTGAGGAGCTGGGAGCCCAACAGCATCGGTTCCACCCGAAGAGCGATCAACTCTGGCGGTGAGTGATCGGCTCAGCGACTACACGCGCGCAGCGACTCATGGCTGCGCAGCCCCGACCCGGACTTCGGCAAGGAGCTGGCCGGCCGCGGGCTGATCGGCCTCACCTTGCCGGCCCCGTACGGCCGCGGGCTAAGGGCAAAGCCGTTCAGTCAGGTCGAGGGCTGCACTGTCAAGATCGCTTCTATCTCGATGGTGATCTTCGCGGGGCGGCCGGGTCCGCGTAGGTGGCCCTTGGCTGTGCTCGCGACGTACTTGGAGATGGCGCGTTTGACCACGCGGGGGTTGGTACGGACCCGACGGGCGGGTAGCAGCGCGTCGAGGACGTGCTGGCCGATGGTTCCGATCAGGTCAATGACGGTGTCGGCGATGATCCCGGTCGCGGCGACGAGCTGGTCGCGCGCGGCGTGCAGGGCGATGGGCAGTGGACACGGCAGGTTCCTCTCGGGGGCGAGGTCGTGCAGGCAGGGTCGATCGGACGGCGGTCCGGTGCGGACCGTCGACAGCGGCGCGGTGTGGTCAGGTCGGGCGGCGCGAACCCGACCCGGGATCAGCCCGACCCGGTGGCGGCCGGCTCGCGCGCACGGGCTCCCACGTGGACACAGGCGGCGCTGTGCCCCGCGGAGACCTCGACCAGTGGCGGCCAATCGGTTGCGCAGATCGGCTCCGCCACCGGGCAACGGGTGCGGAAGCCGCAACCCGACGGCGGGTTCGCCGGGCTGGGGAGATCACCGGAGAGCACGATGCGCTCGCGCCCCTGGCCGGGCGTCGCCGAGAGCAGCGCAGTCGTGTACGGATGCTGCGGTGCGGCCCAGAGCTGCCGCGCCGGGCCGAGCTCGACGACCCGACCCAGGTACATCACAGCCACCCGGTCGGAGATGTGCTCGACCACGGCCAGGTCGTGGGAGATGAACAGGAAGGCGACGCCGGTGTCGCGTTGGAGTTCCGCGAGCAGGTTGAGCACCTGGGCCTGCACGCTCTTGTCCAAGGCGGACACCGCTTCGTCGCACACCACGAGGTCGGGCGACGTGGCGAGCGCGCGCGATCGCCACCCGCTGCAGCTGACCGCCGGACAGCTCGTGGGGGAAGCGCTGGGCCTGCGCCGCGGTGAGCCCGACCCGCTCCAGCAGCTCCAGCACCCGCGGCCGGCGGGCCGCCCGGTCCATCCCGTGCGCCCGCAGGTTGAACTCGATCGAGGACCGCACCGTCAGGCGCGGGTTGAGTGAGGTCTGCGGGTTCTGCGGGACCACCTGCAGGCGGGCCCGCAGCGCATGCAGGTCGCGGCGGCCCAGACCGGCCAGCGGACGGCCGTCGAAGGTGACCGTTCCGCTGTCCGGGGCGAGCAGCCCGAGCAGCATCTTCCCGGTGGTGGACTTGCCGCAGCCCGACTCGCCCACCACCCCGAGTGTCTCCCCGCGGTGCACGCTCAGCGACACGTCCGAGACGGCCCGCACGCCGTTGCCGAAGGTCTTGGTCAGGCCCACCGCCTCCAGCAGGGGCGCCTCCGCTCCCATCACGCCACCGCCTGCCGCGACCCGGCCGGGTTGGCCACGGGGCAGGCGGCCGACCGGTCGGGGCCGGCCGCGAGCAACGGCGGGTCCTCGTCGTGGCAGCTCGCTCGGGCCCGGGGGCAGCGCGGTGCGAACGCGCACCCGGCCGGGAACGCGCCGACCGCAGGCGGTGCACCGACGATCGAGCGCAGCCTGCCGCGCTCGATGCCGGGCGTCGGCAGCGACTCCAGCAGCCCGGCGGTGTAGGGGTGTCGCGGTGCCGCCAGCACCTGCGCGGCCGGGCCCTCCTCCACCAGCCGGCCCGCGTACATGACGCCGATCCGGCCACCGAAGTCCCCGGCCACTCCCACATCGTGGGTGACCATCAGCACCGCGGTGCCCAGCCGCTGCTGCAGCTCGCCGATCAGCTCCAGGATCTGCGCCTGAACGGTGACGTCGAGCGCCGTGGTCGGTTCGTCGGCGATGAGGACCTGCGGGTCGCAGCTCACCGCGATGGCGATCACGGCGCGTTGGCGCATCCCGCCGGAGAGCTCGTGCGGGTAGCTGTCGGCCACGCGCTTCGGATCCGGGATGCCGACCATCGCGAGGAGTTCCTCGGCGCGGCGCCGCCCGGCCCGACGGGTCCGCTCGATGCCGTGCACCGCGAGCACCTCGGTCAGCTGCGAGCCGATGCGCCGCAGCGGGTCGAGCGCGCCGGTCGGGTCCTGCGGGACCAGCGCGATCTGACCGCCCCGCACGCTCTGCAGTTGCGATTCGGTCAGTCCGAGCATCTCCGCGCCGTTCATCCGGACGCTGCCGGCCAGCTCGGCCGCAGAACCGTAGAGCTGCATGATCGACCGTGCGGTGACCGACTTCCCGCTGCCACTCTCCCCCAGCAGCATCAGCGTCTCGCCGCGCTGCAACGTGAAGGAGACGCCGCGTACCACGGCGGTGCGCCGGTTGCGGGAGACGAACGTGGTGGTCAGGTCGGTGACCTCGAGCGGGGCGACCTCGAGCGGGGCGACGGTGCCGGTGGCCGTCATGCCCTGGCCTCCCCGCGCACGTCGAGCAGGTCGCGCAGGCCGTCACCCAGCACGTTGAACGCCACCGAGGCGACGAGGATCGCCAGCGCGGGGATCGCCGCCAGGAACGGCGCGGTGTAGATGTACTGCGTGTGGTCGCTGACCATCAGACCCCATTCCGCGGTAGGGGGCGACACCCCGAGGCCGAGGAAGCTCAGTCCCGCCGCGTAGACGATCGACAGGCCGATCAGAGCAGTGCAGTAGACGACGACGGGCGGGGCGACGTTGGGCAGCACCTGGCGCGCGGCGATGGCGAACCGGGTGGCGCCGCTGGCTCGCGCAGCCTCCATGTAGTCGAGATCGACGATCCTGCGGGTCTCGGTCTCGGCCACCCGCGCGACCGGCGCACCAGGATGACGGCCAGCGCGATGATCGAGTTCGAGATGCCGGAGCCGAGCGCGGCGGCGATCGCGATGGCCAGCAGCACGGCGGGGAAGGCGTAGAAGACGTCCAGCGTGCGCATGATCAGCCGGTGGCCCCAGGCGCCGGACAGCCCGGCGGTGACGCCGAGCCCGGTGCCGACGACGGCCGCGAACAGCACCGGGACCAGCCCGGCGAGCAGCGAGAGTCGGGTACCGACGACGAGCCGGGCGAGCACGTCGCGACCCTGGCCGTCGGTGCCGAGCAGGTGCCCGGCCGAGCCAGATGGCAGCAACCGGTGCGCGACGTCACCGGCATTCGGGTCACCGACCAGCAACGGGCCGACCATGGCCACGGCCGCGATCAGCACGACGACGCCGGAGGCGATACGGGCGCTCGTGGTCATCCGGCGGTGCCGCTCGGGGCCGTGCTCCGGTGCGACGGCGGCCCCAGCGGTACGGGTGTCGGGTGGTGCTTCGGTCAGTGCGGTCATCACAGATCTCCTGGAGCGCGTTCGGGATACGGGGGTTCGGCGACGCTGCCAGTGGCGAACGGACGGACGGGGCAGGTGGGAGCGGCTCAGGTGCGGATGCGCGGGTCGACGAGCCCGTGCATGGCGTCGACGACGAGGTTGATCAGCACGAACGCGAGCGCGGACACGAGCACTCCGGCCTGGATGACCGGCAGGTCACGCTGGCTGATCGACTGGTAGACCAGCAACCCGATCCCGGGCCACGCGAAGACCGCCTCGACGAACACGACGCCGCCGAGCAGGTAACCGATCTGCAGGCCTGCCACGGTGAGCAGGGAGGGAACGGTGTTGTGGAACGCGTGCATCATCACCCGGCGCCGCGACAGCCCGCGGGCAGTCAGTGCCTCGACGAAGTCCATGCTCATCACGTCGAGCACCGACGAGCGGAACATCCGGGCGATGATCCCCGCCGGCACGAGTGCCGCGGTGACCGCCGGCAGGACGAGATGGTTGAACAGGTCGACGAACCCGCCGCCACCTCGCGCGCTGTACATCCCGCTCACCGGGAACAGACCCGCCCCCGCGGCCAGGTAGATGATCAGCAGCAGCCCGACGGAGTACTGCGGGACCGAGATCGAGAATAGGGCGAACATGTTGCCCAGCCGCGCGAGCGGACCGGTCCTGCGCAGCGCCGTGAGTGCTCCGACCACCACCCCGACCACGACGGCCACCAGCGCGGCGGCCGCGGTGAGGATTAGGGTGTTGGCCAGAGCGTCGAACACCATCGGCGTGACGTTGCTGCGCCGCGCGATGCTGGTACCGAAGTCGCCGACGACAGTGTGTCCGAGCCACGCGAGGTACTGCACCGGGAGCGGCTGGTCCAGGCCGAGCCGCGCGGTGAGCACGGCGCGGGCCTCCGGGGTGCCCGTCGGCCCGAGCAGTGACGCGATCGGGTCACCTGGAATGATCTTGATCGTGATGAAGATGACGAGCGAGACCCCGAGCAGGATCGGGATCGCGAACAGCAGCCTGCGACCGATGTAGCCGAGCATCAGCCCTCCTGACCGGTGGGACGGGGACGGCGCAGCTGGGTGATCAGGGCCAACCGATCGCCGCGCACACGAGCGAAGGCGTACTCGAGCGGGCGGCCGGTGCGATCCCGGACCAGGCGCTCGAACAGCATCAGGGGCGACCCGGGAGCGACACAGAGCAAAGCGGCTACCTGCTCGTCGGCAACGATCGCCTCGACGGCCTGGTCCGTGACGCCCAGTTCGAAGCCCGCCGACTCGTAGATCGTGTACCACTCCGTCACCGACGTCCCGCGCTCCGCCACGAACAGGAGCTGCGGAGGCAGGTAGGCGGTGCAGACGTAGTACGGCTCCTCACCGAGGACCGTCAGATACTCGATCACGCCGCACCCCGAGCCCGCCGGGATCCCCAACCGTTCCGCGACGCGCGGTGCGGCCACCTCCCTGCTGACGCTCAGGACGCGGTGCGACACCACTTCGCGCGCCGGCTCCGGGCCGTGCAGGTGGCTGAAGCTGTGCCGCACCTTCGACGCCACCGAGAACGTCCCGGTGCCCTGCACCCTTTTGACCAGGCCTTCGTCGCGCAGCAACGTCAGCGCGTCCCTGATCACCTGGCGGCTCGCGGAGAACAACAGCATCAGCTCGAGCTCGCCCGGTAGCGCACCAGCGGGGAACTCCTCGTGCACGACCGCGGATCGAAGCAGATCGCGGACCCGCCGGGCCGCACTCGATCGGCGCTGCGTGCGCGGGTCGATCCTCGGCTGCGTCATGGCCAACACTGTGCGTAACCCCCGTATCCCCTGACAGGGTGTACGGGTAACGCTGCAGTTAAGCCGGAACCAGCCATGACCGTCGCTCACTGACCTGCAGGAAAGGGGCCGTCGAGCGGCAAAACGCGGATTTCGGCAACGATCCGCCGGAAGACCTGGGCGCCGGCGCCAGCCCGAGCCCGTCGGCCGGACACATCCGATCGATGAACGGGTGATCGTCGTCGGCCGACATCCTGGCGAACAACGGCCACTCATGGCAGGTGTGCGATGCGCCTCCGGATTCGAGAGGGACCTCGATGTCGTGGCCGTCGGGCGCGATTGCACGGCCGACGGGTCAGCGGCGTACGGCGAGCAGCGTGTGCCCGGCTCGACCTCCCCGCCGGCGGCCTTCTCTCTCGTCGCGCGCGAACCCTCCGGTGTTCTAGAGCACGGCGTCCACCGATCCGCGGAGCCCGTGATGGAGCGCCCGCCTCCGCACGCCCGCGTGGGTCCGGCTATGACGCATTCAAACCTGCCCCCAAGAATCCAGAGTCGTGTCGGAGATGTGCACGAGCGCAATGGATTCGTGGTTCGAGAGCAGAACCGCCACCGGATCCTCCCTGATGTAGGCGGCGTTGGCGACGCTGCGCAAAGGCGAGACATACATCGACCTCGCCACCGGCTCCTCGGGAACGAAGTGCCCGACACCGGGCAGCACGAGACCGGTGACGTCGGTAGCGGCGCGCATCGTCTCCTGCACGCTCGCCATCGGAGGCGAGCTCACCCCCGATGGCGAGCACGGGCAGGGCCAGTGCGGCCTTGTGCTTGCAGGCACCGATCTGCTGGGCGCTGCTGCCGAGATGCACCCGATGGCCGAGGCGGCCGCCCGGTTCCTGCCCCGGCTGCACCCCGATCCCGTGCGGATGGACGCGTTCACCGACCTCTACGCCGACGACGGAGTGCCGCTGCTCGGACGCGTGCCCGGCGCCGAGCGGCTGATCACCGCCACCGCCTTCTCCGGCCGCGGCTTCAAGCTCGCACCGACGATCAGGGGCGAGGTCGCCAACATCGTGCGCGGCCGACCACACCCCCGACCTGGCGTTCTGCTCGCCGTGATCGCGGCACACTCCGGCGACGAGGTGCGCCGCCGGCGGGCCCACCGGGCGATCACCGACCACGCAGATGCTCTGCCCCAGTGGCTCGCCGACCGACCTGCACTGCACCGCCGCCCTACAGCACGCGGGTCGACACCTCGACGATCGCGTCCTGTGTCGTTCCGACGATGCACCTCGCCACGCCCGGAACCCGGACCTTGCCGTCCTTCTTGAACGCACCCACCTTCGCTATGGCGTCCGCCCGGATCCGCTCCCGCGCCGGTTCGTCTACCCGCTGCAGTGCCGCAACCGCCAGCGAGACATGCTCGCTGATCATGTCCCAGTACTGTTCGGGCGATTCCGTCACGAGCTCAACATGGACGTCCCACTCGGCGATGTCGCGCAGCCCTGCGCCCCGGTACAGGGCGCTGACACATCCCGGGGCAGCGCACCGGAACATGTTTGGTCCGTCATTGTCCGGTGGCGCTATCACCGCTTCAGTCGCAATCGCCTGCATGGCGATCGCCGTCCACGGGTTCTCTTCGGGCTTGACCCATACCGAGGAACAGAGGCGCCCACCCGGCTTGAGCACGCGCACGAACTCCGCCGTCGCTCCGGCCATGTCAGGGAAGAACATGTACCCGAAACGCACCGAGACGCTGTCGAATGTGGCGTCGTCGAACGGCAGATCATCGGCGCTGCACACCGTCGTCTCGATAGTGGCGATCCCTTGCGCGCTGGCTCGTCGCGCCGCTATGTCCAGCATCTCCGCAACGAGGTCAGTCAGCACGACGCGTCCCGTCGGCAACAGCCTCGCGATACTCAGGCCCGGCTCACCCGTACCCGAGGCGATGTCGAGATGCTGCTGCTCTTCATTGAGGTCGAGACACTCGATCAATGCCGCGCCGACCGGCCCCAGCTGGTCCATGATGACCTGATCCCACTTCTCCCAGCCCGCAGAGAGCCCAGCCCAAGTCGCCCGCTGAGCGTCTCGGATCTCATCAGGGTTCGGCATCGGCGCTCCCCTATCGACGCATCCGCCAGGCACGAAGGTGCTGCGGGCGGAGCACATAATGCCCGTTCTGGAGCGATGTTGCAGGTCGGTTGACGCAACGCATCCCCTCGCGGTCAGTGCATCAGAGGCAGGCGGTCGGGGCCGTGACGTCATTGGGGCTCGCTCCACGCAGCACGTGCTCCGGAGTCGCCGACCCGGTCGACCTGCACTGCCGAGTCGACCGCCAGCACGATCGTCACCGCGGCGATCAGCCCGACCGAGATCCGTGACGGCGTCCTGGCCAGGCAGGTGGCAGCCCGGCTCGTCGCCGAGGACGGTCGCGTCGTGGTGAGGGCAGGCTGGCCGGCGACGATCGGCGAGCGCTGATGGGACAGGCGCACTGGTACCTCAGCCGGGGCACCGGGCTGGTGTCACTGCTGCTGCTGACGTCCACCGTCGTGCTCGGGGCGCTGCACTCCGGGCGAGCGAGCACCGGCGCGTGGCCCCGGTTCGCGCTGCACGCCGTGCACCGCAACCTGGCGCTGCTCACGGTGGCATTCCTCGGGGTGCACCTCAGCACGGCGATCATCGACCCCTACGCCGGAATCACCCGGCTCGACACCGTGCTGCCGTTCGGCGCCTCCTACCACCCGTTCTGGCTCGGCCTCGGCGCCACCGCCTTGGACCTGCTGATCGCCGGTGTATTCGAAAATCCGATCAGCGGCTGTCGGTGGCAGGAGCGCAGTAGGACCCCGTCCATCCCCCGCTACTCACTGAGGTTGGTGTCGTAGGTGTCGGCGTAGGTCAGGATGTAGTCCTCGAGACCGAGCCAGAGCTGTTTGGACTGGTTGAACTCCGCCGCCTGCGGTGCGGCGTTGGGGTAGACGAACGTGTCGATATTGGCCTGGGCGGCGACCGCGGGCTCACCCCATACCGGGTCGTTGCGGCGTACCAGATGCCCGCGGTCGAGATCGTTGCCGCATACATCTCAGCCCCAGCCTGCTCCGTCGCGCGCGCTCGCGGGTCCAGGCGCCAGTCATCCGTGCGCGCCAGATCCCGCAGCTGGGCACCGGCGATGTTGACCGGTCGCGGCCGCCAGGCGCCGGGCCGGGTCGAGCAACACCGTGAAATGCGTATACGCAAACTCCTTCACCAGGTGACCGGATGGCGGCGCGGGAAGCGGTACGGGGACACCGAGGAAGTCGGGGTCATATCCCAGCGCAGGTACGGGTGCGGTCATGCAGAAAACCCAACCATCCCAGCCGCCATGACCTCCGCCACCGTGCTGCTGTGTCTGCTGATCGACTCGACGTCATCGCGGTAGGACCGCGCACCTACGGCACTGTGTCGACTGCTCACTCCGTCATGCCGGTATCGCGCGCCACGGTGGGGTGTCCTTATACATTCTGGTGTTGACTTCCGAGGTGGTAAGTCCCGAGCAGGAGCACATCCGCAGGCTGATCGATGGCCTTCGCCGCGATCGCCGCACCCACCCCCAGCACGGACGCCGCGAATACTCCCAACGCGCCCGCGCGGTCGCCGCCGCCTGCAACGCGCTGATCGCCACCGAACCCGCCGCCGTACCCGCACTCACCCGGCGAGCAGTCGACCGGATCACCACCGCCTTGGGCCATCTCGATGACTCCAACGGCAGCATCGGTGCCGACCTACACGCAATGATGGCCGTACACGCCCGAGCCTGCACAGCCGCGCCACCCGATCCCACCCGGCTCGCCCGCTGGCTGGCCGATCTACGCCTCGACGGCCCAGGCTGGCCTGACTTCTACCTGCGCGACTTCGCATCCGCGCTCGGCGCGGCCGGACGAGCCGAGCTCACCCGCATCATCGACACCCGTGCCCGCGACGCCGACCCAGATTCCTTCACGGCGCTGTTCGGCATCCGCATCCTGCGTGAACAACTCGCCGAACTGACCGGCGACGTCGACCACTACGTCTCCGTCCTGGCCGAAGATCTCGGCAGCACCGCCCAATACCGCACCATCGTCGACACCCTCCGCAACGCCGGCCGAACCACCGACGCCGAAACCTGGGCCCGCCGAGGACTCGACAGCCGCGGAACGCCGACCGATGTCAGCTCCCTGCGCGACACCTACGAAGACCTCCTCCTCACGCGAGGCGCTATCGACGACGCCCTCGCCTTCCGGCACAACGACTTCCAAGCCCACCCTACGCACGCCCGCTACCGCGCCCTGCGTACGACCGCGACCCGGAACGGGACATGGACCCAGCTACGCCCCAACGCGATCAGCCACCTGCACACCAGCGCAACAGCCACGCGGCACTTCGTCGACCAACTGATCGCCGTGCTCCTCGACGAGGATGAACCAGACCGCGCATGGCAGGTCGCGCTCGACCACGCCGACACACTCGCCCCATCTCGCTGGCAGGAACTGATCCAGCTACGCCAACACACCCATCCAGCCGACGTCATCGAGCCCTGGCACCAGCGCATAGAGCAACAACTCGCCGCCAACACCGACAGGTACCGCTACCGCAAAGCCGCGACCATGATCACCGGCCTCCGCGACGCCTACCAAGCCTGCGACGAACAGGCCGGCTACCAGCACTACATCACCGACCTCCGCCACCGCCACCGCCACAAGACCGCGTTCCTCACCACCCTCGACCGCGCCGACCTCTGACCTTTGCCGCTCGACGCCTGCATAGCAGTCAGGATGTGCCGACGACCTTGACATCGCGACGTGTGCTCGACCGCTGACCTGCGGCGATGCCACGTGTGGTCGCGATGTGGTCGCACCCAGCGCACGTCGCCCAATTTCTCGCAGGCTGGCTCGAGATCAAACAACGATCACTCGAGCTGACCACCATGGCCCGCTACCTCGACTACGTCCACAAGGACCCTCTCCCCCGCCCTCGGCGCGATCCGTCTCGAGGGGCTCATCCACCATCACGTCACGGCCTTCGTGAACTCCCAGCTCAGCCGTCCGCCGCGGCACCCTCGCCCACGAGCTTGGGCAACTCGTCCGACAACCGAGCAGCGGCCTGTTCGACGGGAGCCATCGCCGCGGTCCACCCCGCGATCCGGACGCAGCCCGCGGCCACCTCCCGCGGCGCCTGCGGGCCGGCCAGGCCGTCGGCGCGCAGGTTGACGATCGACTCGACGAGCCGGAAGGCCAGGTCGCCCGCGGACGAGGGCCCGCCGGTCAGGGCGTCGGCCGCGGTGACGTAGCAGCAGCGCAATCGCTCCCGGGCGGCCAGGAACGGCAGGAACCGGGGGCGTCGCAGCTCCGGTGCGAGGTAGAGCACGCCGAGGTTCCACGGCGCCGCGGCCAGCTGTCCACCGTCGTGCAGCGCCAGCGCGTAGAGCCGCGCCGCCGCCTCGACAGGGGTGGCCACGTCGTGGCGCAGGAGCGCCTCGGCAACCGGGAGTACCGGGATGACCGTGCTCGACAGCAGCGCGTCGAGGATGTCGTCCTTCGTGGCGAAGTGGTGATACAGCGACGCCTGCCGGATGCCCACCGCGTCGGCGATGGCACGCGTGGAGGTCGGGGCGAAGCCCTGGACCGTGAACAGCTCGGCCGCGGCGTCGAGGATCTGCTCGCGGCCGGTGCTCCCGGGGCGCAGCGGACCGGTGTGCCGGGGGCGGCCTGGTCCGGAGGTCACGCCCCGATCCTGCCACGCGTCATCTCCCTGTCATATGACAGGTATTCAGCAACCGCGACGTAACCCGCCGGTCATCGGGCGGAGCGCAAACGCCTCGAAAACTGTCGGCCAACAGGTATCCACCTCCGACTGGGGTCCGATGACAGCGACGCTCCCGCAGGCCACCCGTTCCGATGACGACGATCTCCACACGCTGGGCTACCAGCCGACGCTGCACCGCAAGCTGGGCAGGTACGCGTCGTTCGCGGCGGGCTTCTCCTTCGTCTCGATCCTCACAACGATCTTCCAGCTGTTCGCGTTCGGCTACTCCTTCGGCGGCCCGGCGTTCTTCTGGACGTGGCCGCTCGTGCTCGGCGGCCAGCTGCTCGTCGCGCTGGTCTTCGCCGAGCTCGCCGCGCGGATGCCGCTCTCCGGGGCGGTCTACCAGTGGTCGCGACGGGTCGGCGGCGAGACCGTCGGCTGGTTCGCCGGCTGGTACATGTCTCTCGCGCAGGTGGTCACGGCTGCAGCGGCGGCGATCGCGCTGCAGGTGGTGCTGCCCCAGCTGTGGAGCGGCTTCCAGGTGGTCGGCGGCGACCCCGCCCTGACGTCGGTCACCGGCGCCACCAACGCGGTGGTGCTCGGCGCGGTGTTGCTCGCGGCCACCACCGTGATCAACTCCGTCGGGGTCGGCATCATGGCGCGGATCAACTCGATCGGCGTGACCTGCGAGATCGTCGGCGTGATCGCGGTCGTGCTCGCACTGGCGACCGCGGCGCGCCGCGGACCCGGCGTCGTCACCGACACGTCCGTCCTCACGTCCTCCGACATCGGCGCCACCGGGGCGTTCCTGGTGTCCGCGCTCATGGCGGCCTACGTGATGGTCGGCTTCAACTCGGCCGGTGAGCTGTCGGAGGAGACCCGCGACCCGCGTCGCACCGCGCCGCGCACCATCCTGTCGGCGCTGCTCGTGTCCGGTATCGGCGGCGCGCTGATGCTGGTCACGGCGCTGATGGCGGCGCCGAGCCTCACCGACGGCAAGCTCGCCACCGACGGTCTGCCCTACGTGATGACGGCCGTGCTCGGCACGTTCTGGGGCAAGGTGCTGCTGGTCGACGTCGCGATCGCGATCGCCGTCTGCACGCTCGCCATCCAGACCGCAGGCTCCCGGCTGGTGTTCTCGATGGCCCGCGACGGCCAGCTCCCCGGGGCCCGGCACCTCGCCCACGTCGACGCGCGGCGCGGCACCCCGATCTGGCCGTCGATCGCGATCGGGCTGCTGGCCGTCGGGCTGCTCGCGGTCAACATCGGCAACGCCGCCCTGTTCACGACGCTGAGCAGCGTCTGCATCGTGATGATCTACCTGGCCTACCTGCTGGTGTCGGTGCCGACGCTGATCGCCCGCCTGCGCGGCCGGTTCCCCGCCACCGAGCCCGGGCTGTTCTCGCTGGGGCGCTGGGGGTTGCCGGTCAACATCGTGGCGGTGCTCTACGGAGCCGCGATGGTCGTCAACCTGTCGTGGCCGCGATCGGCGGTGTACGACCCGACCGGCGAGCATCCCTGGCTGATGTTCTCCGCGCCCGCCGTCGTCGTCGGCGTGCTGCAGCTGGGCCTGCTCGCCCGACGCTCGCGCCCGGCGGTGGCGGCATGACCAGCACCGCGACGACAGCGGGAGCGCGGTCGCACGCCCGCGCCCAGCAGGACCGGTCGGTGCCGACGATGCGGCACGTGCCCCCACCGGTCGGGTTGACCTGGTCGGAGACGGTCGCCTTCGGCCGGTACACCACGCTGGCGCTGGGCCGCGGCACCCGGCTGCGTCTCACCGACACCGACGGTGACGCGTGCGTGTCAATGCTCCTGCACCGCACGGGTGCGCTGCACGAGCGGCTCAACGTGGCCGACACGGTCAAGGTGCCGTGGCAGGCCTACCTCGGCACCGGGCACCCGCTGCTCAGCGACGCCGGCAGGCTGCTGGCCACGATCGTCGCCGACAGCTCCGGCCACCACGACGCCCTGACCGGGACCACGACGCTCGCCGGCAACACCGAACGCTACGGCGCCGGTGCGGCGCAGTCGGCGTCGCCAGCGGGTCGCGAGCTGCTGCTGCTGGGCGTGCTCAAACACGGCATGGGACCCCGCGACGTGCCGCCGTCGCTCTCCTTCTTCCAGGGCGTGCGGGTCGAGCCGGGCGGGGCGCTGACGTTCACCGGCAACGCCGGGCGAGGCACGGCCGTCGAGCTGCTGCTGCACATGGATCTGGTGGTGACGCTGGCCAACACCGCGCACCCGCTCGACCCGCGCGAGGCGTTCACCGGTACCGCCGTCGACGTCCACGCCTGGTACGCACCGGAGTTCGACGCGAGTGCCCTCGGGCCCGAGCACGGCCGGGCGCTGGAGAACACCGAACACGATCTGATGGCGAGGAACCCCCGATGACGCTCGTGCTGGACGAGACGGTGGCCGCTCGGGCGCCGTGGTCGGCCGTGGTGGCGGCCGGTGACGTGCTCACGATCATCGACCTGCACGGCAACCAGGCCGTCGACTGCGTGCTCTACGCGGCCGCCGACACGGCCGTGCGCTACAGCGCCGCCGAGACGATTCGCGCGCAACGCTCGATCGTGCTGACCACGGGATCGGTGCTGCGCGCCGACACCGGCGCGGCGCTGATGACGATCGTCGCCGACGAGGTGGGCGTGCACGACACCATCGGCGGCGCGTGCTCGCAGGAGTCCAACACGCTGCGCTACGGCCAGCACACCCGCGAGCAGCACGCCTGCGTCGAGAACTTCCTGCTGGAGGGGGCCCGCTGGGGACTGGGCAAGCGTGACCTCGTCAGCAACATCAACTGGTTCATGAACGTGCCGGTCGACCCGGACGGCGCACTCGGCATCGTCGACGGCCTGTCGGCGCCGGGCAAGCGCGTGTCGCTGCGAGCCGAGCGCGACACGCTCGTGCTGGTGTCGAACTGCCCGCAGGTTAACAACCCCTGCAACGGGTTCGACCCGACGCCGGTCCAGATGGTGGTCACCACCCCATGAAGGTCCTGGTCGCCAACCGCGGGGAGATCGCCTGCCGGATCCTGCGTTCCGCCCGCGAGCTGGGCATGGGCACGGTGGCGGTGTTCTCCGACGCCGACCGCGCCGCAGCGCACGTCCGGTTGGCCGACGCGGCCGTGCGGATCGGGCCGGCCGCTGCGCGCGAGTCGTACCTGCGTGTGGACGCGATCCTGGACGCGGCGGCCGCGACCGGTGCCACGGTGATCCATCCCGGTTACGGCTTCCTCGCCGAGGACGCCGCGTTCGCAGCGGCCGTCGAGGCCGCCGGGCTGGTGTTCGCGGGACCGACACCGGAGCAGCTGCGGGTGTTCGGCACCAAGCACACCGCCCGAGCAGCCGCTCGGGACGCCGGCGTGCCGATGCTCGCCGGATCGGAGCTGCTGCCCGACCTCGCGGCGGCCCGGTCGGCAGCGATCGACATCGGCTATCCCCTGATGCTCAAGGCGACCGGGGGCGGCGGCGGGATCGGGATGACGGTCTGTCGCACGCCCGCCGAGCTCGCGGCGGGCTACGAGCGGGTGGCGCGGCTGGCCGCGTCGAACTTCGCCGCCGACGGCGTGTTCGCCGAGCGGTACGTGGAGCGGGCGCGCCACGTCGAGGTGCAGGTGTTCGGCGACGGCACCGGCCGCGTCGTCAGCCTCGGCGACCGGGACTGCTCGCTGCAGCGCCGCCACCAGAAGGTCGTGGAGGAGGCGCCCGCTCCCGGCCTGTCCGATGTGGTGCGCGAGGAGCTGCACCGCAGCTCGCGGGCGCTGTGCGCCGCGGTCGGCTACCGCAGCGCAGGCACCGTGGAGTTCGTGTACGACGCTGCGCGGGGCGAGGCGTCGTTCCTCGAGGTCAACGCGCGGCTGCAGGTCGAGCACCCGGTGACCGAGACCGTCACCGGAATCGATCTCGTGGCCTGGATGTTGCGGCTGGCACGCGGCGAAGCAGGCGTGCTCGCCGGCGTCCCGGCCGGGGTCCCGGTGCGGGGTGCCGCCGTCGAGGCACGCGTCTACGCCGAGGACCCGGCGCGGGACTTCCAACCCAGCGCCGGCACGCTCACCCGCGTCGAGTACCCCTCGGGGGTGCGTGTCGACGCGTGGGCCGAGACCGGCAGCGAGGTGTCGACGGCCTACGACCCGTTGCTGGCCAAGGTGATCGCCGCAGGTGCCGACCGCGCCGAGGCGTTCGCCCGGCTCGGCGAGGCGCTGCGCGTGACCCGCGTCGACGGCATCGAGACCAACCTCGGCCTGCTGCGCGCGGTCACCGGCCTGCCCGCCGTGCTCGCGGCGGAGCACCACACCGCCACATTGGACGGTGTCGGCGACCCGGAGCCACGGATCACCGTGGAGCGACCCGGGATGCTCACGACCGTGCAGGACTGGCCCGGCCGGCTCGGGCTGTGGCAGGTCGGCGTGCCGCCGAGTGGCCCGATGGACGACCTGTCGTTCCGGCTCGGCAACGTCGCGCTCGGCAACCCGGAGGGAGCGGCCGGGCTGGAGGCGACGGTGACCGGGCCCGCGCTGCGGTTCACCGACGCGACCTGGGTGTGCGTGACGGGCGCCGAGGTCGCCGTCACGGTGGACGGGGAACCGGCGCCGTGCTGGGAGCCGGTGCGCGTGCCCGCAGGTGGGCTGCTCGACGTCGGCACCGCCGAAGCGGCGGGTCTGCGCAGCTACGTGCTGGTGGCGGGCGGGTTCGACGTCGCCCCGTACCTCGGCAGCGCGTCGACGTTCACGCTCGGGCGGTTCGGCGGCCATGCGGGGCGGGCGCTGCGCACCGGCGACGTGCTGCGGGTTGCGGGCACCGGGCGCGAGCCGGTGGGCCCGATCCCCCACCGGCCGGAGCTGGTGCATGCGTGGGAGCTGGCAGTCACCGAGGGCCCGCACGCCGCGCCCGAGTTCTTCACCCGCGCCGACATCGACGAGCTGTACGCCACGGCCTACCAGGTGCACTTCAACTCGGCACGGACCGGGGTCCGGCTCGTCGGTCCCCGGCCGCAGTGGGCGCGCCCCGACGGCGGCGAGGCCGGGCTGCACCCGTCCAACATCCACGACACGCCGTACTCGGTGGGCGCGCTCGACTTCACCGGCGACACCCCGATCCTGCTCGGCCCGGACGGGCCCAGCCTGGGCGGGTTCGTCTGTCCGGTGACGGTCGTGGCCGCGCAGCGCTGGAAGCTCGGGCAGCTGCGCCCGGGTGACACCGTGCGGTTCATCCCGGTCCGGGTGGCCGACGCGCCATCGCGGACCGGGCTCTCGGCCCGTCCGGTGCTGCGCGCCGGGGGCGACGGAGACGACGGCGTGATCGACCGCGGCGCCGGTGTCACCTACCGGCGCTCCGGCGACGACAACGTGCTGGTCGAGTACGGCGACATGGTGCTCGACCTGGGGTTGCGGGCCCGCGTCCACGCCCTGCACCAGCGGCTCGACGAGGTCGGTCTGCCCGGTGTCGTCGACCTGACCCCGGGCATCCGGTCCCTGCAGGTCCACGTCGACCCGGACGTGCTGCCGGTGGCCAAGCTCCTCGGTGCGCTGACCGAGCTCGAGGCCGACCTGCCGGCGACCTCGGAGCTGGTGGTGCCGAGCCGGTCGGTGCGGTTGCCGCTGTCGTGGGACGACCCGGCCACCCGGGAGGCGACGCAGCGCTACATCGCGGGCGTGCGCTCCGATGCGCCGTGGTGCCCGTGGAACATCGAGTTCATCCGCCGTGTCAACGGGCTGGCGAGCGTCGAGGACGTGCACCGCACCGTGTTCGACGCGTCCTACCTCGTGCTGGGGCTCGGCGACGTCTACCTCGGCGCGCCGGTGGCAACACCGCTGGACCCGCGGCACCGGCTGGTCACCACGAAGTACAACCCGGCCCGCACCTGGACCCCCGAGAACGCCGTCGGGATCGGTGGCGCCTACCTGTGCATCTACGGCATGGAGGGCCCCGGCGGCTACCAGTTCGTCGGCCGCACGACCCAGGTGTGGTCGCGGTTCCGCCCGTTCGAGGCGGGCTCGCCGTGGCTGTTGCGCTTCTTCGACCGCATCTCCTGGTACCCGGTCGGTGCCGAGGAGCTCCTCGACCTGCGCGCCGATGTGGCCGCGGGCCGGGGCGACATCGAGATCACCGACGGCGCGTTCTCCCTGGCCGAGCACGAGACGTTCCTGGCCGCGAACGCCGGGCCGATCGCGGCGTTCCGCGCCGGGCAGGCGACGGCCTTCGGGACCGAGCGGGCGGCGTGGGCGGCGGCCGGCGAGTTCGACCGCAACGACGAGCCGGTCATCGCCACTGCGACCGCCGAGATCACCGTGCCGCCCGGCGGCGCGCTGGTCGCGGCACCGTTCGTGGCCAACGTCTGGCGGATCGACGTGCGACCCGGTGAACGCGTGGAGGCCGGCCAGCCGCTGCTCGCGATGGAGGCCATGAAGATGGAGACTGCGGTACCGGCCCCCTGCGCCGGTGTGGTGGCCGAGGTGCTCGTGGCGCCCGGGGCGCAGGTGGATGCCGGGGAGGCGCTGGTGGTGCTGGGCCCAGCGTGAAACGCATCCACCGCACCGCCCACCGCCGACCGGAAGGCAGCATGACCACCACACCCTCCACGACCGCAGCAGACCGGGTCCGCGCGGCCTACCGGGTCATCGAGCAGGCGGACCGGCCCGAGGTCTGGATCACCCTGCGCGCCGAGCCGGACGTGCTGGCCGACGCCGCGGACGTCGACGACCGCGTGGCCGCCGGTGCCGTGCTACCGCTCGCCGGAACCGTGTTCGCGGTCAAGGACAACATCGACGTCGCCGGGCTGCCCACCACCGCGGCCTGCCCCTCCTACGCCTACACACCCGCCCGCGATGCCACGGCCGTCGCCCGCCTGCTCGACGCCGGTGCCCTCTGTCTGGGCAAGACCAACCTTGACCAGTTCGCCACCGGGCTCGTCGGCACCCGCAGCCCCTACGGCGCCGTCCGCCACGCCCACCAAGCGGAACGGATCTCCGGCGGGTCCAGCTCCGGCTCCGCGGTGGCGGTCGCGCTCGGCATCACCGACTTCACGCTCGGCACCGACACCGCAGGCTCCGGCCGTGTCCCCGCCGCACTGCACGGCATCATCGGCCTCAAGCCGACGCTGGGCCTCGTGCCGACCACCGGCGTGGTGCCCGCGGCCCGCTCCTACGACTGCGTCACCGTCTTCGCCGCCACCCTCCCCACCGCGCAGTTGGCACTGAGCCTCATGACCGGGCCCGATCCCGCCGACCCGCGCAGCCGGTGTTGGCCCAGCACCACCCGGTTCGCCGCGGCGAACCCCGCCCGGATCGCGGTCCCCGACGCCGCCGGGCTCGCCCCGCTCAGCGTGGACGCCCGCCGGGCCTTCGCCGCCGCGGCCGAACGGTTCCGCGCCGCCGGCGCCGTGATCACCACCATCGACATCAGCCCGCTGCTCGACGCCGCGACCCTGCTCTACAACGGGGCACTCGTCGCCGAGCGCTACGCCGCCGTCGGAGCCTTCCTCGACACCCTCCCGGACGCAGTCGCCTCCGCCGACACCGACCCGATCGTCGCGGGCATCATCCGCGCCGCCCGGCAGATCCCGGCGCACCAGCTCGTCGCCGACCACGCCCGCCTCGACGGCTACCGGGCCACGGCACGCGCGCTGCTGGAGCGCCACGACGCGTTCCTACTGCCCACGACCGTCGGTCACCCGACCCTCGCCGAGGTCGCAGCCGATCCCGTCGGCGTCAACTCCCGCCTCGGGACCTACACCAACTTCGTCAACCTGCTCGATCTCGCGGCCGTCGCCGTCCCGGCCGGCACCGCGGACGGGAGCCCGTTCGGCGTCACCATCATCACCGGGGCGTTCGACGACCAGATCGGCATCGACCTCGCCGCCCACCTCACCGGGGACCACCCGCCTGCCACGTACGCGACGGGCGGGGTCGACCTCGTCGTCTTCGGGGCCCACCTGCGCGGGCAGCCCCTCAACCACCAGCTCACCGAGCTCGGCGCCCGCTACGGCGGCACCGTCCACACCGCACCCGAGTACCGCATGATCGCGCTGCCGACCCTCCCCGCCAAGCCCGGCATCGTCCGCGACACCCGTCGCGGCGCGGTCCTCACCGGTGAGCGCTGGACGCTGTCCACCGCGGCGCTGGGCACGTTCCTCGCCGCCCTCCCCGCCCCGATGGCGCTGGGCCCCGTGCGTCTCGATTCCGGGGAGGAGGTCATCGGGTTCCACTGCGACCCCGCGACCGCTGCCACCGGTACCGACATCACCCACCACCGGCACTGGCCGAGCTATCTCGCCGACCAACACGATCGGAGAGCGGCGATCTCGCCATGACGAAGCCGCGACATCTGGGTCAGGTTGCCGTAGGAAAGTTGTCGCCGGCGCCACTCGATCCGCTCGGCTGCGGCCAACGGGCCGTGACTACCTCGGCGCGGGTGTAGAAGGCGATGCCTCCTGGCCCGTGGATGTGCGACTGCCCGAACAGCGAGTCCTTCCAGCCGCCGAAAGAGTAGTAAGCCATCGGCACGGGAATGGGACAGTGACCCCGATCATGCCGACGGTCACGCCGCGTTGGAACCGTCGGGGTGAGGACGAACGCGGCTTTGGCGTAGTCACCGATTCTGCTGGGGCTGGCGGTGATGCGGCGCAGCGCTCGCCACCTGCCGGCGAGGAGGGCGAAGCCGCGTTCCCCGAGACAGCGGACCGACCGCAGCAGGGTGTTGTAGGCCTGGTTGTCCGGCGCGAGGGTCTGACCGTTGCCGGGCTGCTTGATCGGCGTGTGGATGCCCTGAGCAGCGCCGTCGTAGCCGGAATCGGCGAGGGTGTGCAGGTCGAACTGCGATGCTGCCCAGTACAGAGCGCCGAGCGCGCCGGCAGTGCGGGCGCAGGTCAGGTCGTGGAGATGGCCGGGTCGGACGTCGGATACCCAGATCGGAAGTCCGTCGGGACGCATGACGGCTTGGACATTCCCGCCGGGGGCTCGGTGTTTCCCGGAGTACCACGAGTTGATCGTGTCGCCTTTCGTCGACAGGGGTTGTCTCGGCGCAGCGATCGGTGCGAACCACCTTGCCGTCGAGCACGACGTGTGACCCACCCTTGGGCGGCGACCCCGGCGAGTGCCTCGTGCAGGTCCGGGGCCTGTGCGGCGAGCACCGTGACGACCTCGTCGCGGTAGCGGTAGGCCGTGGCTCGCGAGACGTCGAACCCGGCACCGATCAGGGCGATATCGCCCTGGTTGCGGAACCACGCCAGCACCAGCAGTCCTTGATTCCAGCAGGTCAACGCCCTGGATCCGGTCCGGGTACCGCGGGCCCGACGCTCGGCTCGCAACACCTTCGCCACCTCCCCCACAAGCTCACGGGGGTCGGAGGGCAGGTCCTCGATGGTGCGGGTCATCGCGGCGCTGCCTGTCGGAGTGCTGTCGTGGTCACGCGGACGCTCCTCACGGGTAGGTCACCCCACTCGGTAGTGGGCCACTGCCTCCTCGTCCCACCGCAGACCGCTGCCGGCCTCCTCGGGGACGCGGACCGCACCGTCGACGACAGGGGGCGGCTCGGCCAGGACCGGGGTGGCCCAGTCGACGTACTCGAGCCAGTGGGCGGTGGGAGTGGCGGCGAGCAGGTGCGCCGACACCTCCGGGTAGAGGTGGCTCGACATCGGGACGCCGGCGGCGTCGGCGATCGCGGCGGCCGCGAGCCAGCCGGTGACGCCGCCGATGCGGTCGAGGTCGGGCATGACAAGGTCGGCCGCGCGGGCCGCCGTCGCCGCGGCCAGCGAGCGCGGCCCGGCGAAGTTCTCCCCGATCTGCACCGGGGTGCGCAGGGCGGCGGCAAGCTCGGCCGTGCCGGTGTAGTCGTCGTGCCGGATCGGCTCCTCGATCCAGGCGAGGCCCTCGTCGTCGAGCAGGTGGCAGCGCGACCGGGCCTCCGTAAGGGACAGCGCCTGGTTGAAGTCCGCCATGACAGCGATCTCCGGACCCACCGCGCCGCGGACCGCGCGGACCGCGGCGAGATCGTCCGCGGCCCGTGTCCGGCCGAGGCGCACCTTGACCGCTGTGAAGCCCTCCTCCACCAGCTCGACGGCCTGCGTCGCCACCGCGGCGGGGGCGAGCAGCCCGAGACCGTTGCTGTTGTAGGCCGGGACCGGTCGCGGCGCGGCGCCGAGCAGGCGCACCAGCGGCAGCCCGGCCGCTACAGCCAGCGCGTCCCAGGCAGCGACGTCGAGCCCCGCGAGCACGCTCGCGATCGGACCGGTCGCCCCCACCAGCCGGGTGTGCGCTGCGAGGGCGCGGCGCAGGGCGGCCGGATCGGCGGCGGTCCCGGCGAGCAGATCGTTCATCCCGTCGGCCAGTACGACGACCGCGTGGCCGACGGCGTCGAGGTAGCAGAACAGGTAGCTGCGCCCTGTGACTCCCTCCGCGGTGTGGAGGTCGATCAGCACGATCGGGGCCTCGGTCACGCGGGCCGCGCTGGTGCCGAGCGGACGCTGCATCGGCACCCGGACCAGCCTGGCCTCCAGCGACCGGACCGTCAGCCCTCCCCCGCTCACCGCGATGCGCCGTCGGCATGGACCGCCAGCAGGTCGGCGACCGCCCGGTTGGCCGGGGTCGCGACGCCCACTGCTGTCCCGCGCTCGACAACGTCACCGCTGAGCCACTGCACCTCGAGCCGGCTGCCGCGCTCGAGGTCGTGGTGCATGGACGAGGTCATCGTCTCCGGCACACCGTCGACGAACGCGAGCCGGTCGTCGGCGTATTCCTTGGGCAGGTCCACGCCTTGTGCTCGTGCGACGGCGACGACTTCGTCCATGAGGTCGTGCAGGAACGCGCGGCTTCGGGGGTGCTCACGGATCGGGCCGATCGGGGTCCGGGTCATGCTCGTCGTGCCGGACAGACCGACGAGGAAGACGAACTTCTCCCAGATCGCCTGTTCGATCCGGTGGCTGATCTCGACGTCGATCCCGCTCTCGCGGCAGGCGTCCCGGAACGCGGTGACGCGCGCGGACGGTGTGCCGTCGTACTCGCCGAACACCAGCTTCTGCAACGAGCCGGAGTGCCGGATCAGGCCGGGCTCCGCGATCGTCGCGGCGATGTAGCAGATGCCCCCGACCACGTGCTCCGGCCCGAGCACCCGGCCCAGGACCTCGTCGCTCGCCACCCCGTTCTGGAAGGAGACGACGGCCGTCCCCTCCCGCAACAGCGGGCGCAGCTGCTCCGCGGCGGTCTCGGTGTCCCAGAGCTTGACCCCGAACAGGACCAGGTCGACCGGCTCGAGTTCCGCCGGGTCGTCGGTGACGGTCACCTGAGGCAGGTGCAGATCGCCCAGGGGGCTCTCGATCCGCAGGCCGCCGGCCCGCAGCGCCTGCAGTTGCGCACCGCGCGCGACGAACGCCACGTCGTGTCCGCCGGCCGCGAGCCTGCCACCGAAGTAGCCGCCCACTCCGCCAGCGCCCATCACGGCGATCCGCATCTGCCCTCCAGGTTGATGAACGGTCGTCCAAGTACTCCTCGTCGATATCAACACGTCCGAACGTCGTTGTCGAGTGCACGTCCTACAATCGAGAGGTGGGACGACCGCGCACCTTCGATGCCGACGTCGCGCTTGACGCTGCGCTGGCGGCCTTCTGGGAACACGGCTTCGAGTCGACCTCGGTGCAGGACCTCTGCCGCGCCATGCAGGTACAGCCGGGCAGCGTCTACAGCGCGTTCGGGAACAAGCGCGACCTGTTCACGGCGGCGCTGCGGCGCTACACGCAGACCGTCTCGGCCGAGGCCGTCCGGCGCATCACCGCGGCACCGACCGGGCTGGCGGGCCTGCAGGACTATTTCGACCACCTGGTGGACGCGATGGTCGACGGCAACCGCCGCTGGGGCTGCTTGATCACGAACTCGCTGGTCGAGTTCGCCGCCCGCGACCCGGAGCTCGCCGGGATGATCACCCTGCACGTCGCGAACCTGCGGGCCGCCTTCGAGGCCGCGCTCACCCGGGCCGTGGCCGAGGGCGAGCTGCGCCCGGGAGCCGGACCAGAGTCGGCGGCCATGCTGGTCGCCGTCGTCCAGGGGATGAACGTCATCGCCAAGAGCAGCCCCGGTCGCCCAGCGCTCCGCGAGATCGTCGAGACCACTCTCGGCGGGCTCATCCGCGTCGCGCCGGATCCCTGACGACGTCACTGCGGCTCGAGGGACCGTGGGAGATCCTCGTGCATCCACGGCTCGCACTCACCGGCAGCCGCGGCGAGCACGCTGATCTCACCGGTGCGCTCCAGCACCGCCAGCCGGACCTGCGTGCGGGCGGTGATGCCGGCGAGCCGGAGACGCTGCCGGAGATCGTCGTCGGTGACGCCCGCACGCCGCATCGCTGCCTCGATGACCCGCCCCGTCCGCCATCAGCACGACCGGTCGCGGCGACAGGAGATCACCGGCGCGGGACCGCTGCACACGCGCGAGGAGCCGCCGGAGTCCGAACAGCACCACCAGGGCGATGACTCCCGTCACCAGCGTCGGCACGGCCAGCAGCATGGTCCGGCCGACGACCGCACCCAGCGCAACCACGCAGGCGAGGTCGGCGGCGGACATCGTCGCGAGGCCCCGCTGACCCCCGACGCGGACGAGCACGAGCAGCGTCAGCACCATCCCCACGGTCGCGATCACGACCTGGAGGGCCGTGACCGGATCCGTCCCGAGTTGCTCAGTCATGCCCTGGAGCCTGCTCGACGAGCCGACGGACGACACGCGGAGATCCGGATTCGAGCTGTGTGGCGCTGATCGCGCGACAGCGATCTCTCGTGGCGGAGGACCTCGCAGCGGGGTGATCGGCACGTCACCGGACGGATCACATGCCGGTCAGCGACGCCTGATTCGCCCGCAGGCGCGCGTAGCCGATGAAGTACTCGGAGCTGATGTACAGCTCGTTCATGTCGCCGAGCTGATCGATCGTGAGGCCCTCCGGCCTAGCCTCGCCCACGAGACCGAGCGCCAGACCGACCGGGTACGGCGAGCCCACGATGCCGCGGCCCAGCTACCCCTGCTCGCCGGCGGGGTCGCCGGGACGACGCTGCCGCTGCGCCGTGCCTCCTACACCGACCGGCTCGCCGTCCCGGTCGAGGTCACCACCACCCGTGACGCCATGTGGGCCACCGACAACCTCGTCGAGGTGATGGTGTCGGGCTGCCAGATCGTGACGACCGCGAGCCGGTTCGCCGAGGACCTGCTCGCCTTCTGCTCCCCCGCCTTCGGCTACGTCCGGCTCCACGACGCGCACTGCCGCGCGTCCGTGCACCTGCCGCAGAAGCGCAACCCGTACGCGCTGACCGTCCTGCGCGGCGGAGCGAGCATGGCGATCGGCCGGACCACCGGTGTGCTGACCACCGTCAGGACACCGACCGCGCAGAGCGACAACTGGATGCACACCTACGGTGAGGTGCTGGGAACCATCGAGCACGCCGCGGTCCTCGTCGCGCTGGCGGCAGAGGTCGTCGAGCACATGCACGTGTGCACCGACAAACTGGGTGAGCGCGCCCTTTCCGGTTTCACCGACGCGACCGACCTCGCCGAGCAGCTCGCCGTGGTGTCCGGCGCCGATTACCGCTCGGCTCACCGCGCCGTCGGCGCACTCGCGTCGAAGGCGGAGGCGGAGGGGCGCGACCGGTTCTCCGAGGCCGACCTGCTGGAACTGAACCTGGCCGACCGACCGCCCCGGGAACCGGCGGCCTCGGTGGCCGCCCGCAACGTCCCCGGCGGCGCCGACCCCGGCGAGGTACGGCGTCAGGCGCGCCGGCTCCTCCGCCGCACCGCAGCTCGCCGGCAGTGGCGGGAGGAGCAGTCCGCATTGGCGGCGACCACGAGGGCGAACCTCCTGGCCGAGGCCGCTGCGGCTGCCGGCCCGAGCAGCGCAGGGTCCGCCGCGGCAGGGTGAGGCCTCTCACCGAGTACTGCCGCCAGTTCGCCCGCAGCCCGGCCACCGCGTTCGGCTGCTCCGGTTGCGCGCGGACCGTGCCGAGCACGGTGACCGCACGCTCGGCGAGCATCGGAACGAGCACCTCACGCAGCCACACCGATCCACGGTCGGCCCACTGCAGATCGTCGATCACGAGCAGCAGCGGCCCGGCGGCCCGCAGGGCGCCGTCGATGGAATCGACCAGCCGGAACCGCTCGGCGGCCGGCTCGGTCGCGTTGTCGCTGCTGCCCGCGAGGAACGACTCGGCGACGGCGGTGGCTCCCAGCCCCCGCAGCAGCTGGATCCACGGCCAGAACGCCTGCGCACCCTCACCTTCCCAGCAAGCCGACCACGCCACCCGAGTACCGAGCCCTCGTGCTGTCCGGGCGGTCTCTCCGGCCAGCCAGGTCTTACCGATGCCGGCTTCACCGGTGATCAGCGCGAGGCCGCCGCGCCCGGAACGCAGCAGGCCGGCCAGCTCGGCGAGCTGCGCCGCCCGTGGACTGACCCTCTCCTTCGGCACACACGCATCCTCGCGCGCAACCCGACCCGGGAGAAGCCAGTCACCCCTGGCCGGCTCATGGCAGCGGGCATCGGTCGTCGGCGACGGCATCTATCACAGATGCCATCGATGTCGCTCGGCCGGGGCGTAGCAGCAGGTGGTGCCGGTGTGCACCGCCACGCTCAGGTGCTCAGCGAGCTCGGGATGCACCTTCGCGATCCGCCGCAGCGTGTCGCGGATCCGCGCGGTCACGGTCTTGCGAGCGCGCTCGGTCTCGTCCCCGAGTCGCCGGGTCCGTCCACCCAACCCGCTCGCGGCCTGCAGCTCGCTCAGCAGTGCATCGCGCTCCCCGCGGGCCTGTCCAGCGCGATGGGCGTCGTGACACCTGCTCGCGTCCTCGATCTCGGCGTCGAGTTCGCCGAGCCGGGCCCGGAACTCGGCAACAGCCCTGCGATCGAGAACCGGGTCGGCTCCAGTCGCCGGCCCCTCGTGGCCGAGTAGTACGTGGACATGGACCGGCTGATCCGGTACGGCAAGCAGCGTCGCGATGTCGCGCAACCCCTTGGCGTCGGGCAGGTGCACCTCGCGTCCCTCGAAGCTGAGCCGCCACATGCCACCCACGAGCCGGAAGACGTGGCTGGACGGATTGCTCTGGGCCAGGCTCGCCAACGCGCTACGGCTGAGGTCAGCCCACGCCGCCGCGCCGAGTCGATCATGCAACGTGACCGCGGCGCTGAGACGGTCGCGCGCGTCCGCGGTACGGCCAAGCGCAGCGGCCAACATGCCCAGGTGATGGTCGACGGCGCCGTGGTAGGCCGCACAGCCACCGACCACCACGTGCAGGCCGGCGTGCGGGACCAGCGCGTCGTAGCACCACTCACGCTGGGCCGTCGAACCGACAGCGGCGAAGGCCACCGCGGCGATCGCAACGAACTCCAGGTCGTACTGTTCCGGGACGGCCGAGACGGAGAACCCGCGGATCGCTCGGGCGGCGTCGTCGAGTTCGTGACCGTAGACATGTCCGAAGGCCTGCAGCAGCGGATAGGCCGGCCACAGCGGGTCGGCCGCGGGCATGAGGTCGCTCAGCGACGGCAGTTCACCTCCGATGGCCGCGAGCGAGGCGCGCAAGGTCGCGAAGACGCCCATCCGGTCGGGCAATCCGATCGCCTCGCCCAGACGCAGCGCTTCGGTAGAGGCGGCCACGGCCTCGTCGATCTGGCCCGACAACTGTGCGAGCGTCGCCCGCCGGCTCAGCGCGCCCCAGCGGCCCCGCGCGTGCCCGAGGCGGTCGGCCAGACGCGTGTAGCGGGCCAACTCGACCGCGCCGGCCGGATCGCCCTGCTCGATCAACGCCCCTGCCCGCAGCAGCACGGCCTCGGCAACGAGGTCGTCGTTCCCCGCCTCGCGCGCCGCCGCGGCCATCTCCACCAGCACCGGAAGCCGCATCGCTGCCGCGCCCGCTGCCCAGACGACATCGTGCCGGGCGAGCAACGCGTGTGCGAGCGCCGCCGGGTCAGCAGCCGCCCTGGCCAGCGCCACTGCCTCGTCCGCGGCGGACACGGCGCGTTGCGGGTCGGGCTCCGATCCACCATGGCGGAGGGCACGGGACAGTTCGGCCAATACCCGGGAACGCAATGCGTCGTGCTGTCCGGTCGCGAGCAGCTCGGCAGTCTCCTCGAGCAGGCCGACCCCGACCGGGTCGGCGGTGCCCGACCGGGAGCCCAGCGCTGCGATGCCCAGCGCGGCCTCCCCGAGTGCCGCCGGATCCGAAGAGCGGCGGGCCAGCGCCGCGGCGCGCAGGTACGCCTCGCGGGTGGCGTCGGGATCACCGGCCCGGTCGCGGGCTGCTGCCAGCCCCAGCAGCAGCTCCACCCGATCGGCCGGGTCAGCCGCCACGTCGCGAAGCAGGCCCAGCGCGGTGGTGTAGTGCCGGGCCGCGTCGTCGTGGCCCAGCCGCGCCGTCGCCTCGTGCGCAGCACGCACGGACCAGCGCAGGGCATCATCGGCGGTAGCGGACCCGGCCGCGACGAAATGCGCTGCAAGCCGTGCCGCCCCGCCCACCGCTGCCGGGTCGGTCCCACCAGCCGACAGCACCTGCAGCGCCCGACCGACCGCACCATGCAGCGCCGCTCGCCGCGCCGCCGACACCTGCGCCAGCACCGTCTCTCGGTAGAGGTCGTGCGAGAACCGCCACCCGTTGTCCGTCATAGTCAGCACCCGCGCCCGGCCGGCCTCTTCGAGCAACTCCGCGATCGTGTCCGCGTCCTCGGGACCGACCTCGCGCAGCAGAACGGGCGCCACATCCGAGGCAGCGACCGCGGCGACCTCGAGCAGGCCCACACACGCCTGCGACAACCGCGCCAGCCGCATCCGGAGCGTGTCGCGCACCCCGTCGGGCAGTGCCCGCGATCCCGTGGCACCGGCAACAGACCAGGTTCCCCGCGCGACCATCAGGCGCGTCAGCTCGCGCACGAAGAACGGGTTGCCACCGCACCGGCGATGCACCGCCGCGGCCAGATCGGCGTCGGGCAGCCGACCGGCGACCGCGGCCATCAGCGCCGTCACCCCGGCAACGTCCAGGCCGACAAGCGGCACCACGGGCGCTGAGCCGGCCAGCCCGCTCAGGACCGGGCCGGCGTCGCCGTCGCGATAGGCACCCAACAGCAACACCCGTTCCGCGGCGAGCCCGCGGCGCAGGAACTCGAGCAGGCGCAGCGACTCGTCGTCGGCCCACTGCAGGTCGTCGAGCACCACCAGCAGCGGACCGGCGGCCGCGAACCGAGCGCGCACGGTGTCGAAGAGCCGGAACCGGGCCTCCGCCGTCTCGGCCCCGCTACGGATGGGGGCCCGATCGAACGGGGTGGCCGGGCCCCCTGGAACGTCGCCGGGCAAGCCGCGCAGCACCTGCGTCCACAGCCAGTACGGTGGCGCGCCGGCACCCTCCCAGCCGACGCCACGCAGCACCAGGACCCCGGCAGCCACCGCCAGCCGCGTCTGCTCGGTGAGCACGGCCGACTTGCCGATGCCCGGCTCCCCTGCCACCAGCATCAGGCCACCCGCGCCCGCGACCGCGTCCGCGAGAGCGGCTCCGGTCGTCGCCAGCGCCGCGGACCGCCCGACGAGCCGGCTCGCGGACTCCACTGTGGTCGCTCTGCTGGTGTCCATCAGACCGCCATCATCGACCGGTCAGGGCCGCAGCTCCAGCACCAGGTTCAGGGGCGCCTCGACCGCGACCCGCCGCACACGGGTGAATCCCGCCGCGGCAGCCGTCGCACGCAGCAGCGCCTCCCCCGCCTGGGTGCCGAGCGGCTCCTGCCCATCGGTCACCTGCGAGACGGCATTCGGCGTGCAGATCAGGGTGGAGACCGCATAGAACATCCGGCCGGGCGGGGTCAGGTTGTCCTCGACACGATCGGCCGCGAGCGGCTCGACCAGCAGGACCGCGCCCTCGGGCTCGAGCACCTCCCGGGCCCGGACCAGCGCACCGACCGGATCACCGAGGTCGTGCAACGAGTCGAAGAACGTGACCAATGCATACCCGGAACCGGGTAGGTCGGTGGCCGAGGCCACCTCGAAACGCACCCGGCCCAGCAGCCCGGCCTCCTCGGCCGCGCTGCGCGCGAAAGCCACCGAGGCGTCGTTGTAGTCGACGCCGAACACCCGTGCCGCGGGGAAATGGCGCGCCAGCGCGATTGTCGGGGTGCCGTAGCCCGATCCGACGTCGACCACGGAGCCACCCGCGGCCAGCGCCGCGGTCGCCGGACCGAGGTCGTCGAGCACCGCATCGATCAGCTCGGACGGCAACGCCACCTTCGTCAGAGCATCGCTGCCGTGCCAGAACAGCGCGTCATGGCGGTGCCAACCGAACCCCTCACCCGCACCGAACGCGGCGACGAACTCGTCGAATCCGGCCCCGAGGGAGCACAACATCTCCGCGCAGGCGCCCACCAGGCCCAGACCCGGCCCGTGCAGCAGCGCTCCGGCCACCCCGTCGGGCAACGTGAAGGTCTCCCCATCAGGCTGGTAGGTCAGGTAGCCGGCCGCGGCCTGAGCCCGGCACCACTCCCGGGCAAGGGGCTCGGCAACCCCCGTCCGGGCGGCGAGCTGGGCCGGGGTGACCCGCCCGGCCCCGGACAGGGCCGACCACAGCCCCGAGCGGGTGCCGAGCGCGCTGAGCAACACACCCAGAGCACCACCCAGCTCGCCGACGAGCTGGCCGATCACCGCATCGGGAGTCCGATCTACCTGCGCGCCCGCATCGGTCGTGGCATCGGTCGCGGCATCGGTCGCGGCATCGGTCGCGGCATCGGTCGCGGCAACAGTCATCGTGCACCTCCGGGTTTCGAGCCGGTCCGATCCGGCCGTCTCCCTCCGGGCGCGAGTACCGGCCTCGCGGGATGCGAGGCGCGATCTCGCGCCTACCGAGCACAACCCCCGAACGAGGAGACGACCATGTTCCTGAGCGCCTACCACTTCGACGGCGACCCGGCCGAGCTCGTCCCGGCCTACGACGTCATGCAGCAGGGATTCCCGCCGGACACCTTCGACCTGCAGGCCTGCGTCGTCACCGAGTCCGGCGTCACGATCTATGACGCCTGCCCGACCCGTGAGATCGCCGAGTCCTTCAGCGCCAGCCCCCAGTTCCGGGGCGCGCTCGCCGCCGCCGGGCTGCCCACGCCGCGGATCGAACCCCTCGGCGAGGTGCACCACGCCATCGCCGGGAAGGCAGTGCTCCGATGACCACCGCGACCGAACTGGCCGGCCTGGACGCAACGGACCAGGCCGCACTGGTACGCCGCGGCGACGTCAGCGCCCTCGACCTGGTCGAGGCCGCGATCGAGCGGATCCAGCGTCTGAACCCGGACCTCAATGCCGTGGTGACGCCACTGTTCGAGCACGCCCGCGAGACGGCCATGACAACCGACCAGAACGGACCATTCGCCGGCGTGCCCTACCTGCTCAAGGACCTTGTCGCGGAGATCGAGGGCACCCCGTTCACCGAGGGCTCGGTGTTCCTGCGCGACAACGTGTCCACCTCCACCTCCGAGCTGGTCAAGCGCCTGCGTCGAGCCGGGCTGGTGATTCTCGGCCGGACCAACTCCCCCGAGTTCGGAATGGTTCCGGCCTGCGAACCGACCCTGCACGGTCCCACCCGCAATCCGTGGAACCCCGCGTACTCGACGAGCGGGTCCAGCGGCGGGTCGGCCGCCGCCGTCGCGTCCGGGATGGTGCCCATGGCACACGGCAACGACCTGGGCGGTTCGCTGCGCTTCCCGGCCTCGGCATGTGGGCTGTTCGGGCTGAAGCCGACCCGCGCGCGGAACCCGCTCGGACCCCTCTACGGCGACGCGATCAGCGGCTGGGCCGTCGAGCACGCGCTGACCATGTCGGTGCGTGACAGTGCGGCCCTGCTCGACGCCACCGCCGGACCCGACCTCGGCGACCCCTATCCGGCGCCACCACAGTTGCGACCCTTCGCCGCCGAGGTCAGGGCCGATCCCGGACGGCTCCGCATCGCCTACAGCCCCCGAACACCCGGTGGCGAACCCGGGCATCCGGACTGCGTCGCCGCCCTCGACGACGCAGCAGCGCTGTGCGCCACGCTGGGCCACGAGATGATCGAGGCCGATCTCCCCGGCCTCGACGCGACGGTAGGGGCCGCGATCGGCACGGTGTTCAACGCAGCCACCGCGTGGATCGTCGCCTACTGGACCCGGCACCGCGGACGCGATCCCGAGCCCGACGAGCTCGAACCACTCACCCGCGCCTACTGGGAAGCCGGCATGCGGGTCAGCGCAGCCGACTACCTGCTCGCCATCGAGGACCTCCAACGGTTCTCCCGCACGGTCGCCCAGTTCCTCACCGGCGTCGACGCCTGGCTCACCCCCACCATGTCCACGCCACCCGCACAACTCGGCCAGATCACCTCCACCCCGATCGACCCACTGCGAGCAGCGCAGAAAGGTGGCCCGACCGTGGCCTACCCCCTCGCCGTCGCCAACATCACCGGCAACCCCGCGATGTCAGTCCCCCTGCACTGCAACGCCGACAACCTACCCGTCGGCGTTCACTTCCTCGGCCGCAACGGCGACGAAGCCACGTTGTTCCGGCTGGCTGGGCAGCTCGAGGCCGCCCGGCCCTGGGCCAGTCGCAAGCCGCCAGTCCACGCTCTCCGCTCCGGAGTGTCGGCTCATCAACGATAGGAGCGGATGGCGGTCCGGGTCCGGCTCAGGTCGGGTTCTCAGGGCTCCGCCCACCGTCGGGCGCCTGGTCCGGACAGATGCCGGGTACCGACACGACCGACCTCGGCACGTTCGCCGACCGCCACCTGGTGGTCGAGGCCGTGGCCGAGGACGAGCAGGCCAAGGCCGCCGTCTTCGGGATGCTGGATGATGTCGTCGAAGACCGGGAGGCCGTCTTCGCCTCCAACACGTCATCGATCCCGATCATGCGGATCGCCATGGCCACCCGGCGGCCGCACCGGGTCGTCGGCGTCCACCTCTTCAACCCGGTTCCCGCGCTCCGGCTCGTCGAGTTGATTCCCTCACTCTGCACCGACGCCGATACGACGCAACGCGTCGAGGAGTTCGTGACGAGCAACTCAGCGGCAGCAACCACGCCGAGCATGTTTCCGCAGGTAGAAATGCTGATGGGCGGTGTCTCCGTCGAGAAGACACCGCCCATCGGCCGTCGGGACGACAGGATTTGAACCTGCGACCCCTTGACCCCCAGTCCGGATGGAAGACTCTCCTGACCTGCGGAGACCCCGAATCCGCAGGTCCCGATGGGGCAGTTCAGAGTCGTTGAGGCACGCCCACCACCGCTCAACGCATACGCGTGCTCCAGATTTGCTCCACTTCAATTGGTCAATGACGAGAACGCATTGACCGACCGCTCACCGCGTCAACATCGGACGCATCGAGGCGGGGCCCCGGTGCAGCAGGACCGGACCAGGACTGCACCGCGAACGGATGCAGTGAAGAAATCCAGGCCCTGCGCCAGGTGGCCCCGACGTCAGTGCCCGTTGCGCATCGACTTCGCATCCAGCCCGCCGACCGAGTCACCGGAGGTCTCGACGTTGTGCGCGTGGGCGAGGTGGTGCAACGCGAAGACAGCGTCCATGCCGGAGTGCAGGCCCATGAGGTCTTCCGCCTGGTTCACCGCGCGTTTCGCGAGGGCGAGTCCGAGTCGGGGCATCGCGCCGATCCGGCCGGCGATGTCGAGGGTCTGCGACTCGAGTTCGTCACGGGGGACGACGCGGTTCACCATCCCCAGCTCGTAGGCGCGGCGCGCATCGACGCGTTCCCCGAGGAAGAGGAACTCCTTCGCGAAGCGGGGACCCATCACCCACGGATGTGCGAAGTACTCCACCCCGGGGATCCCCATCTTCACAACCGGGTCGGAGAAGAACGCGTCGTCGCTGGCGATGATCAGGTCGCACGCCCAGGCGAGCATCAGGCCGCCGGCGATGCACGCACCGTGGACGGAGGCGATCGTCGGCTTGGGCAGCTCCCGCCACCTGCGGCACATGCCCAGGTAGACCTCCTGCTCACGCGCGAAGCGGGACTCTGCCCCCTCGTGCCCGACGTGCGACCACCAGAGGCCGGCCCGCCGGTCGTAGGGAACGTGGTGGTCGCGACCCGGCGTGCCCAGATCGTGGCCGGCGGAGAAGTGCTTGCCGGCACCGTTGAGCACCACGACCTTGACGTCGTCGTCCGCCGCCGCGCGGTAGAACGCGTCGTCGATCGCGTAGGTCATGACCGAGTTCTGCGCGTTGCGGAACTCCGGTCGATGCAGGGTCACGTCGCTGGGCCATGGCCTCACCGGCGTCTCGGGACCGGGGCGACCGCGCGAACCGGCGCCTGCACCAACGCTGGTGCGCTTTCGATGCCCGCCACAAGCGAGCTGTGGTCGCCAACACCGCGATCGCCCGTGAGCTGGCCGGCTGGTGTTGGTCGCTGGCCGTGCTGGACTGAGCCTGTATCCACCGCGGAAATGTGCTGGTGCGGGCGGGTCGTGATGCACGAATGCCCCTCTGACCTGGGATAATAGGACTTGCTGAGGGTCCTTTGTTCCCGATCGGAAGGGCATCCGCTGGATGCGACTATCCCATGCCTGCCGCGCGATCTCGGCGCGGTTCGATGATCCCAATCTCGTGTCGTGCGCCGGGCTGGTGCCGGTCATGGCGCTGGCCGCACGCTGTGGATTGCAGATGCTGCTCGCCGCGGGGCTGACCGTGGCCGGGAAGGGCAGCGCGAACGCCGCCGGGAAGGTGCTGGCGCTGGTCGCGGGGATGGTCGCCGGCGCGGACTCGATCTCGGACATGGACCTGTTACGCCACGGCGGGATGCGCCGGCTGTTCGACGACATCCGGGCGCCATCGACGTTGGGGACGTTCCTGCGCCGGTTCACCTTGGGCCACGTCCGCCAGCTCGACGCAGCCGCCGCCCGGCTGGTGGCCCGCCTCGCGGTCGCGACCCCGATCCTGGGCGGTGTCGATCAGGTCGCGTTCCTCGACATCGACGACACCCTGCGCCAGACCTACGGCGCAAGGCTGACCACATCACCGCCCGACTGATCGTGCGCCGAGTCCGCCGCCTGAACCCCAGAGCCGTCCAGGCCGGGCAGTCGGAGATGTTCGCGGTCTACCGCTACCACGCGGTCTTCACCGACAGCCCCGAGCCGATGCTCGCCGCCGAAGCCACCCACCGCGACCACGCGATCATCGAGCAGGTCATCGCCGACCTCAAGGACTCCGCGCTCGCGCACCTGCCCTCGGGTGTGTTCACCGCGAACGCGGCCTGGCTGGTCTGCGCCGCGATCGCGCACAACCTCACCCGCGCCGCCGGCGCCCTGGCCAGCTCGTTCCACGCCCGCGCCCGCACCGCCACCATCCGCGCCCACCTCATCCACACCCCGGCCCGGATCGCCCGCTCCGCCCACCGGATGGTGCTGCACCTACCACGGGACTGGCCCTGGGAACCCGGGCTCAACGAGCTATACCAACGCGCGCTGCACGATCCGATCCACGCCGCAGCCTGAACAACCGGCCTCACGGCCACGACCGGAGAACAACAGTGGAAGCGTCGGGCAGACCGGCCGACCTGCCACGCCCGAACACCGCACACCACCCCAAAAGATCAACTACCGCAGCAGATCAGGCGCTGCGGTGCATCCAGGTTGAGTCGGGACACAGCGTCGTCCGTCAGGTACGAGCCGGGGACGACTCCACGACGTTAAACCGCAGCGGCGATGCCCAGCTCGCTACCGCCTCCCAATCGGCCGAGTGCTTCCACAGTTCATCGCCGCCGTGGACGAGCACCATGCGATGTTGGCAAGGCTGTTCGTCAAGGTGATCTGGAGGACGTCACCGACCTGCGCGCCTAGCGCGACGAACGCGCCCACTTCTTCGACGATCTGCAGCAGATCGCCCGGAGTCCCTCCGACCGTGCCACCTACGGAAGGCAGGTCTCCCATCCGATCGCCGCCGACACCAGCGCCAGCGTCAACCTGGACCGGCACTCGCAAGATCAATCCACCAAGACCCGTTGTTGCGAAATCTATACATCTCGACCAATCAAGCTGCGCAAAACGATAGATTAAGGACGCGACGGCCTTGACTTGTCGACAAGGGGTCAGCCGTTGCTGGCCAGCTACAGCCTGACCCCTTGTCCAGAGACGCACCAGATCCGTAAAGAGGTCGACACCGCCGCGGGCGCAATTCGCGTGTTCCTGCACGTCAAAGGCCTGATCATCGATCTCGAGCCCGGCAGCTGACTCCTTGCCTGCCAGTCGTGCCTGAACGATGCGCTGACCTGCGAAACAGACTCTGCACAGGTCGCACCGGTGCAATCGGGAGCAGGTCAGGCCCGTTCAGGACTCACATACCCGTGCTCCACATTTGCTCCAGGTCGCACAGCCAATGACTGGCCGCCTCTCGCGTGAACCTCTTGTCGGGTGGTCAAGCGGCAACGTCTGCGTGGTACGTCCGTTGAAGGGTGGGCTATCTCCCTCGGCGGGCGGTGAGCGGAGCTCCGCGTTTGGTCACGGCAACGCCACCCGACACGGCACAGCGGCACGCTCACCCCCGGCTGACACCGTCAGCGGAACGCCGGAAGCACCTCTTTGCCGAACAGCTCAATCTGGGCGACGGCGCGGGCATGGTCGCGATGCGCGGCATCGCCGAGGGCGAGCAGCGCCCCCACGGCGTCTACTGCGGAGCCGTCGGCTACCTCGCCCCCGGCCCGAACACCGAGGCCCGGTTCTCCGTCGCCATCCGCACCGTGACCCACGACCCAGCACACCGATACCTACGACGCACTCCTCGCCCGCGACAGCTTCACCGTGTTCATGGCGGCGACCCGGCGCACCGACCTCGCTAACGGGCGGGCTGCTGCGCGGCGTTGACACCGTGTGCCGCTAGCGTTCGCAGGACCTCGGGCGCACCTCCGGCGGGGTGAACCTCCAGCACCTCGTAGGTGGCCAGGCCAGCGGTGGCGAAGGGATCGCTCGCGGCGATCCGTTCGATTTCCCCCCGATCACCGTCCGCAACAAGGATGAACGCACCCTCGCGCGGCACCCGCCTGCCGTAGAGCAGGAATCGTCCCGAGTCGCGGTGTTCGTCGACCCAGACGCGGTGCTCTTCCATCATGGCGTCGATCTGCGCGAGCGGAACCCGGTAGGTGGGGAGTAGTACGAACACTGAGAACCTTTCGATCAAACCGGGTGGGCGAGTTCAGCTACCGAACGCGGCAGCACCGCGGAGGACCGGGTTGGCGAGCGTGCCGATGCCGTCGATGTCGATCACCACCCGATCGCCCTCGATCAGGGTCACCTCGTCGGTCGGCACCGCGGAGGTACCGGTGGCGAGCACGACACCACGCGGGTACACGTCACCGCGGAACAGGTATTCGGTGAGCTCATCGAGTTTGCGGTGCAACCGGGCGGTCGAAGTCTCCCCGCGCCACAGCACCTGGGAGTCGCGTTCGATCCTCACCCGGATGCCCAGCTGGTACGGGTCCTCGACCGCGGTCGCCAGCCGGATCCACGGCCCCACCGCACACCCGCCGCGGAACATCTTCGCCTGCGGGAGGTACAACGGGTTCTCGCCTTCGATGCTGCGCGAGCTGACGTCGTTGCACACGGTGTAGCCGACGATGGCTGCCGCGGCATTGCACACCACGCCCAGTTCCGGTTCCGGGACGTCCCAGACGGAGTCTTCGCGCACGCCGATCGGATCATCGAGGCCCGCTACCCGCCAGCCGATCGACTTGAAGAACAGTTCGGGCCGCGCGGCGTCGTAAACCTTGTCATACATAGCCGAATCGGCGCTTTCGTGCATGCGGGCCTGCCGGGACACCTCGTAGGTGACCCCGGCCGCCCACACCTCGGTGTCGTCATCGACGGGGGCGACCAGCTGCAGCGCGGCAGCGGGGGCGCGCGGGATGTCGGCAAGCCGTTCGGTCAGCTCGTCCGCGCTCAGCGCCAGCAGGGACCCCAGATTGGTGCGCAGCGGCAGCAGGCCGAGGCCGCCGTCGTCGTCGAGCACGACCCACACCGGTGGCCCCTCCGTCTGCAGCACCTTCGCCAGCAGGGTAGGCGCGGTGGTGGTGGAGGTCATGGATCTCCTTTCAGGACAGGAACTCGGGCGGGACGGATCAGGCGAGTTCGAACTTGCCGTCGACCCGGCGGGGTAGCCCAGCCGGACCGTCCTCTCGCAACTCGGCCGGTAACACGGCAGGCGGCGCGGATTGGTAGGTGACCGGACGGAGCCACCGGCGGATCGCACCGGAGCCGACCGACGTGTGATCGGCGGAGGTGGCAGCGGGATACGGGCCGCCGTGCTGCATCGCCCAGCTGACGGCGACCCCGGTCGGGTAGCCGTTCCACAGGATCCGGCCTGCCAGCCGGCGCATCCGGGAGAACAGCGCCGAGGTCAGCTCGGGCTCGGTTTCGGTGCCGTGCACGGTCGCGGTCAGCGCGCCGGGCAGCTTTTCCAGCGCTGCCAGCAGGTCTTGCTCACCGGCGTAGCGCACGATGATCGCGAAGGGGCCGAACTGTTCTTCCAGCAGCCCATCCTCGCCAAGTCGATCCGTACCGACCTGCAAGAGAACCGGACCGGTCGCGGCTTCGCCCGTCAGCCCGGCGCGTGCCTCGAGCACCTCGACTCCCGGCAGACCGGCGAGCCGAGCGGTGCCTTCACGGAACGCCGCTCTGATGCCGGCGGTGAGCAACGCTCCCGAGGCCGCGACGCCGACGCCGGCGGCAAGTGCCGAGACGACCACGTCGCCGTTCTCACCTGCAGGCACGAACAGCAGGCCCGGTTTGGTGCAGAACTGCCCCATCCCCAGCAGCATGCTTCCCGCAGCGCCCTTGCCGATTTCCTCCGCCCGTTCGGCAGCCGCGCCCGGGGTGACTACCAGCGGGTTGACGCTGCCCAGCTCGCCGTAGAACGGGATCGGCTCGGGCCGGGACGCGGCCAGGTCGAACAGGGCGCGCCCGCCCCGCGTCGAACCAGTGAAGCCGACCGCACGGACCCGCGGGTCGGTGACCAGGGCGGCGCCCGCCTCCTGGCCGTGTACCAGGGTGAACACCCCGCTCGGCGCTTCGGCGGCCCGCAAGGCCCGCTCGATGGCGGCGGCACACAGGATCGCGGTTTCGGGGTGTGCCGGGTGTGCCTTCACCAGCACCGGGCAGCCTGCCGCCAGTGCGGAGGCGGTGTCCCCGCCGGGGACACTGAACGCCAGCGGGAAGTTGCTTGCGCCGAACACCGAGACCGGGCCGATCGGCACCAGCAGGCGCCGGAGGTCCGGGAGCGGCGGCGTCGAGCTGGGATCCGCATGGTCGATGATCACTTCGAGGTAGCCGCCGTCGCGCAGTACCTCGCCGAAGAACCGCAGCTGAAAGCAGGTCCGGGCGAGTTCCCCGGTCAGCCGCGCCGTGCCGAGCGCCGATTCGCGGTCAGCCACCGCGATGATCGTCTCGCCGTCTGCTTCCAGCTCGGCCGCTATCGCGTCGAGCAGGACGGCACGCCCGGCGCGGCCGAGTCCGTCGAGCCAGCCGGCGGCTTCGGCCGCGTCATGCGTCAGCTTCAGTACCTCGGCGGGCTCGGTTTCCTCGGCCACCGGGCCTTCGGCCACTCCGGTGCGGGGGTTCATCGACATCACGTCGGCGGTCACGCGCGATTCTCCTTGTGAGGCAGCGGATCTGACGGTCGAGTGGGACGGGGCTACCAGCGCGGCAGCAGCACCGGGCGCCCGCCAGGTTCGTCCCAGGACAGGAATCCGGTCTCCTGCCAGCGGTTGTGCAGTCGCTCGAGTTGGCCGGTGTCCACCTCCACGCCGAGGCCGGGGCCGGTGGGCACCTGCATCCGTCCGCCGGTGATCGGCAGCGGGTCGCCGGCGAGCACGTCGTCTTGCAGGTAGAGGTAGTGGCTGTCGGAGGCGTAAGGGAGGTTCGCCAGGCAGGCGGCCATTTGGAGCTGGGCCGACTGGGAGATCGCCGACTCCATGCTGCTGTGCACGCCGACATCGCGACCGAGCAGCTCGGCCATCCGGGCGGCCGAGAGGGCGGCGCGGAACCCGCCGTACCAGTTGAGGTCGATCAGCGGAACGTCGATCGCCCCGAAGGCCTGGTCCAGCGCCATGGTCTCCGGCGAAGCCACCGCCTGGTTGCTGGCCAGCGCCACACCAGGGGTCAGCTCACGGATCCGCGCGATCTTGGCCAGGTTGGCCGCCGGGTCCTCGGCGTACTCGATGCCGATCTCCCGCGCGGCGGCGAGCACCCGCACGCTGGTGCCGACTCCCCATGCACCGTTGGGATCGAGCCGGAGGCGGCAGTCAGGGAACTCCTCGCGCAACCGGGCGAGGGTGCGGATCTCCGCTTCCGGCTCCAGCACGCCGCATTTGTACTTGAGTGTGGTGAAGCCGTAGCGGTTCACCACATCGCGCGCGGAGGCGAGGAGGCGATCCGCGGCCTCTCCGTCCGGGGTCCCGCCGAAGTAGTACAGGTAGCCAGCGATCTCGATCTCTTCCCGGACGCGGCCGCCGAACAGATCGGTGACCGGTCGCCCGGTGGACTTCCCGATCAGGTCGAGACAAGCCATCTCGATCGCCGAGTAGGCCTGTACCGCGACCGTGCCGGAGAACAGTTCCACCAATCCTTGCGGAGCCATCCGCCAGCGCAGTGTCTCCAGCTGGTATGGATCGGTTCCGACAAGGCTTTCGGCAAGATCGGAGAGCAGGGTGTAACGCAGCAGGTCGCCACGGCACTCGCCATACCCGATCAGGCCGTCCGTTGTGGACAGTTCCACGACGATGCGCTGGAACGCGCCGACTCGGCCCTGGGTGTATCGGAGGGCATTCGCGATCGGCAGGGTCAGCGGCAGTACGCGGACCCGATCAATCCGCAGCCCGGTCATGCGAGCAACGTGCTGCTGCCGGCGACGATCTTCTCGGTGCTATGGCGTTCACGGACGAACGTGGTGAGCACGGCGGCCAGTGCCAAACTTCCCACCAGCACGTAGATCCCGGAGGTGAACGAACCTGTCGCGTTCTGCACGTAGCCCATCAAGTAGGGCCCGATGAAACTGCCGATGTTGCCGATGAGCGAGATCATCCCGATCGCCGCACCGACCAGATGCGGGGGCAGTGTCTCCATCGGGATGGACCAGAACGGAGCGTGCATGGCGAAGAGGAAGAACCCTGCAATGACAATGAAGGTGAGCGCCGCTGTGTGGTTTCCGCTGAAGACGGTGGAGATCAGCAGGAAGAGCGAGAAGGCCGCGAGGTCGAGACCGACGAAGAGCTTGCGACGCCGGGTCCGGTCGGCGAACTTGCCGATGACGACCAACCCGATCAGCGCCGTGACATAGGGGAGGGCCGAGAGGAACCCGGTGCCAGTTACACCGGCCGAGGAAATCTGCTTCATGATGGCCGGCACCCACGTGAAGAAGCCGACCGCGCCGAGCAACCAGAACAGGTAGATGGCCGACAGCAGCAGTACCTGCGGATGCAGGATCACCTGCCGGTAGCCGGTGACCTTCACGCGTTCCGCGGCGCCCGCCTGCCCGCTCAGGATGTGCTTTCGCTCGGCCTCGGGGAGCCAGGGTGCGCTCTGCGGCTTCGCCGCACTGAATGCCAGCACCACGAACGCGAACACCACCGCGGGAATGCCTTCGATGATGAACAGCCAGCGCCAGTCGGTGGCTTGCAGGATCAGGCCCGAGACCGGGCCCATGATCACGAACGAAAGCGGTAGGCAGACCAGCCAGATCGAGTTGGCGGTGGCCCGCTCACGGTCGGTGAACCACCGGGCGAGCACGACGAGGATCGCCGGCCACACCGCACCTTCGGCCAAACCCAGCACGAAACGCAGGGCGAGCAGCTGCGGCAGGTTTTGGGCGAGGCCGGTGGCGGCAGCGAGTACACCCCAGCTGATGGAGAGGGTCACAAGCAGCTTCTTCACGTCGAAACGTTCAGCGAGAATGCCGCCGGGAATCTGCAGGATCAGGTAACCGAGGTAGAAGACCCCGCCGGCGAGGCCCGCTTCGGCGTTGTCGATGTGCAGATCGGCGTTCATCCCGCCGATGACCGCGAAGCCGATGTTGTTGCGGTCGATGAAATTGGTCATATAGAGGAACAACAGCGGGATCAGGATACGCGCCCACCGCTTACCGGTGATGTGGACGGCGGCGTTGTTGAACGATGTCGACATGTCGGATGACATGGATTACCTCTTCGTTGGGGTGATATACGTCGGGAAGGTGATGCGGATCAGCCGGGTGGCGGCACAATCGAGTGGCGGTGCAGCAGCTGGCTGGCGACGACGTGCTGTCCGGTGGTGACCGGGTTGCCGTCAATGAGATCGAGGACGAGCTCCGCGGCGAGCTTCCCCATGGCTTCGACCGGTTGCCGTACCACGGTGATGGGTGGCTGGTAGAACTCCATCCACGCCGCATCGGTGAAACCGACCAGAGAAAGGTCGTGCGGGCAGGTCTTTCCTTCGTCCCGCATACCGGCGAGGATGCCCTCGGTCACCGGGGCGTTGAACCCGATGGCCCCGGTGATGCCGGGATGAGAGCGCAAGGCCTGCTTGATCGCATGGCGCGCGCCGACCCCGGTCTGGTCGGTGTAGTAGATCAGCGGCTCGCAGCCGGCGGCGGCCATCGTCTCTCGGTAGCCCGACTCGCGCCGTTTCGTGGTGGAGGCCGCGGCGGGTCCGAGCACGGCGACGATCTGGCGGTGCCCCGCGTCGAGGAGTGCGGTGGTGGCTTCGCCCATGGATTCGAGCTCGTTGGTGACGACCGACGGCACGTCAAGACCGGGAAGGGTGCGGCTTACCAGTACGGAGCTGCCGAACGCGGCGAGATCCGCCGTCTTCAGCGAGCTGTGCACGGCGGGCGCGACGAGCAGCCCGCTGGGCCGGTACGAACTCACCAGTTCCAGCTGTTGCCGTTCGGTCTCCGGGTCGTCGTCCGAGTTCAGCAGCATCAGCGTCAGCCCGCGTTTGCGGAAGACGGCTTCGATCGACTTGTGCAGGCTGGCGTAGAAGGGGTTGGTGATGTCGGTGATCAGCAACCCCACCATCGGTGTGCGGGTCGCACGGAGGCTGCGGCCGACGGCGTTCGGGCGGTAGCCCACGGCTTGCACCGCCGTGAGCACTTTTTCCCGGGTCTCCGCGCTGACATAGCCGGTGCCGCGGAGTACGCGCGAGACCGTCTGGGCGCTGACCCCGGCATGTGCGGCAACGGTCTTCACGGTGATGCTGGGCGGCTCTACACCGTCGGTTAACGTTGCCATAAGTTAACGTTGACACACTCGAACTCGGCGCGCAAGACCCGCACACCTCAGGTTGGCCAGACAGTGGTCAGACCACCATCGAGGGCCGCGCGAAGGACCTCATCGACCGCGGCGCTGAGAAGTCAACGCCGAGGCTGGGTGGTAGCCGTCGAGGCCCGCGTGGAGTCTTTCAGCCGGAGAAGCCGAGGCGGTGTGACAGATCCTGCGCTCCGGCCCGGACCTGTTGCTCCCACTGCTTCTCGAGCTCCGCCGTACGCCTGCTCACCGGTACCGAGATGCTCATGGCTGCCACCACGGCCCCCGTGTGGTCGCGGACCGGCGCCGCGACGCAGCCGACTTCAGGATCGACCTCGCGATCGACGTGCGCGAGCCCCTCTGCTCGGATCTCGCGCAAGACACACCGCAGGTGCGCGGGATCGGTGATGCTGTTCTCGGTCCTTCCAGGTAGTGGCGTGCCCAACGGGAACATGGCGTCGAGCTCTTCATCGGTGCATGACGCGAGCAGCATCTTTCCGACCGCCGTCAGGTGGGCGGGGAGTCGCCTGCCGACCGCGGAGACCGTTCGAACTCCACGGGTGCTGTCGATCTTCGCCACGTAGAGGACGTCCATGCCGTCGAGCGTGGCGACATGGACGGTCTCCTCGCACTGCGCCGCTACCCGCCGGGCGGCCTCTTGCCCCTCGTGTCCCAGATCGAGCCTCGCCTGGTAGCCGTAGCCGAGACGGAGCAGGGCCGGACCGAGGTCGAATCGTCGCTGGGCGCCGTCGACGACAGTGAGGTACGAGCGAGCCACGAGCGTCGTCAGGAGCTCGTGGACGGTGGTGCGCGGAAGGCCGAGCTCGCTCGCGACGTCGGTCGCGGTTACCGGGCCGTGCGCCTCGAGCACGAGTTCGAGGATGTCGCAGGCGCGAGTGACAGCCGGAACGTGCCCCGGCCGCTTCACCGGTCCGGTGGCGGCGTCGTTCAGTGGCCGCTGTCTGGTCGAGCGTGTCATGTGGTTACCCCTCGCCAACGTTGTACCGCCGACCACGGCGCGTAGCCCGTTCTGCATCTTCCCCTGTTGACGCGTGACGCAGGTCATGGCTACCGTTGTTCAGCATACCGGATGCCGTTCGATATTTCGAACAGCGCCGGAGATCTTCTCTCCGACCGGCACAACCTGCCGGGCGCGATTCCGTCGCCGACCGATCAACCGGGCGCCAACAGCATCCCGATCGCTCGGCACCCACATGCCCGTCTGACGACCCGGAGGAGGTCCGCCGTGCGCAAGATCGGGCTCGTCGGTACCCGCGGACGGTGGAGCACCGTCCTGCCGGCCTGCTTCCTGTTGTTGCTGGTCGTCGCCGCGGTCTTCGCCCCGCTCGTCGCACCGCACGACCCGGCGGGCATCAATGTCGCCCTGCGCAACAACCCCCCGGGCACGTCAGGAGCGGGTCTGACCTACCTGCTCGGCACCGACGCACTCGGCCGCGACGAGCTCAGCAGGCTGATCTTCGGAGCTCGGATCTCGCTCACGGTCAGCGCGCTCAGCGTCCTGTTGTCCGGCCTGATCGGTGTCGCGCTCGGTCTGGTGGCGGGCTTCTACCGCGGCTGGCGCGACACCGTCATCATGCGAGCAGTCGACCTGCAGATGGGGCTGCCCTCCCTGCTGCTGGCACTGCTTGTGCTCTACGTGCTGGGGCCGGGTTTCCAGAACGTGGTGCTGGTGCTGGCGCTGACGCGGTGGATGATCTACGCGCGGCTCGTACGCGGGATCATGCTGTCGCTGCGCGAACGGCAGTTCTTCGAAGCGGTGCAGCAACTCGGTGCGAGTGACGCCCGTGTCCTGCTCCGGCACGCGCTGCCCAACGTCATCCGTCCGGTGGCGGTGCTGGCAGTGCTGGAAATGGCCACCGTGATGCTGGTCGAGTCCTCGCTGGACTTCCTCGGACTCGGCATCCAGTCACCGGAGGCGTCCTGGGGGCTGATGCTCGCCGAGGGCAAGAACTACATGACGATCGCCTGGTGGCAGGTCACGCTGCCCGGACTGGCGATCATGCTGACGGCCTTGAGCCTGAACCTCGTCGCGGGCCAGCTCGGTCCCCGACCCAACCGGGTCGTCCGCATCGGCGGCCCCCGGTTGCCACGCCCGGGGTCTCGCCGCCACCGCGCCGCAGATGCGGTCGACGCGTCCCCAGCCACCGCACTCGCGGAAGACAGGAGGCATCGAGATGTCCGCACGGACAGATGACGATCATGGTTGGTGGGCCTTCGCGGCCCGCCGGACCCGGTACTTGCCCCTCGCGATCGTCGCGGCCTCGGCCATGCTGGTCGCGGCCTGCGGAGGCGGTCCCACCGGGAGCGGCTCGGCCCCGAGCGACGCGGTGGGCATCGTGCTGGCCCAGGAGCCACGCTCGATGGGCAGCTGGACGGCGTACTCCCAGGAGGGCGCGCCGTGGATCTTCAACATTGAGGAGTCACTGGTCACCCGCGACGGGAAGACCAATGCGCTGGTCGGGCTGCTGGCGACGGACTGGAAGCAGACCGACGACCACACGTGGCAGTTCAACCTGCGCCAGGGCGTCACGTTCCAGGACGGCACGCCCTTCGACGCGACCGCGGCTGCGACGGCCCTCAACTACTCTTGGTCCGAGAAGAACAACTTCGGCGTGCGGCAGTTCATGGGCCCGCAGATCACCGCGAGCGCGGTGAGTCCCTTCGTACTGGACGTGACCACGGCCAGCCCGGACCCAATCCTGCCCGCACGGCTGTACTTCAGCCCGATCTTCTCACCCAAGGTGCTCACCGACGGCACCTACGAGACGACGCCGGTCGGCACCGGGCCCTACTCGTTCTTGCAGTGGCAGCGGGGACAGAGTCTCGACCTGCAGCGCAACCCGTCGTGGTGGGGGAACAAGCCGGACAGCGGCCAGCAGCCGGCGACCATCGAGAAGGTGCACTTCAGCTTCAACTCCGAGTCCGCCGTCCGCTCGTCGTCGGTCCAGGCAGGTGAGGCGGCCGTCGCCGTCTTCGTCGAACAGAGCCAGTGCCTCCCTGCCTGCGCGACGTCGACATCCGTCCAGACGGTGTTCCTGAGACTCGACGCGGCCACCAACCCCGCGCTCAAGGACGTCCGCGTCCGCCAGGCCATCGCGCTGGGCATCGACACGCAGTCGCTGGTGAAGAACTTCATGTCGAACGGAACCCAGGCGACGCAGCTGGTGGCCACCGGGGCCACCGGTTTCGTGCCGAGCCTCAAGCCCTACCCGTACGACCCGGACCAGGCCAAGCGGCTGCTCGCCGAGGCCAAGGCCGCCGGCGTCCCGACCAACGTGAACCTGACGGTGATGGGGCGACAGGCGTACGTGCCCCTCGGCGACCAGATCGTCCAGGCCATCCAGGCGCAGCTGACCGCGATCGGCCTCACCGTCAACTCCCAGATGCAGGAGAACTCCCTGCTGCAGACCGGCCTGCGGCAGAAGCCTGCGCCGGCCGACCGAGGCTGGCTGTTGCTGTACATGCACGGGAACCAGCTCGGTGACCTCTCCGGCACCACCGCCACCTACTACCTCTGCGACGGCAGCGCCTCGGCGATGTGCGACCCGCAGGTGGACACGATGAACAAGGCCGCGCTCACGCTCGGCGGGGACCAGCGCCAGGCCGCCTACGCCCAGATCGCGCAACGGATCTACGACGACTACGACACCGTGCCCATCGGTTCGCCCGCGGACTTCTACGCGACCGCGCCCAACCTGCAATGGCAGGCACGACAGGACCAGCTGGTCCTCGTCAACACCATGCGACTGTCGTAGCCGCCGGCCATGACCCTGCTCGATCCAGTCAAGGTCGCTCCGGCCCCGCTTGCCGAGCCGCCGTCCGTGACCGCCCGGATGCGGACGGCATGGCGGCGGTGGCGGACCTCGCCGCGGCCGCACGTGATCGTCGCACGCAGGCTCGTGGACGGCGCCCTCATCGTCCTGGCCGTGCTCACAATCGTCTTCTTCCTCACCAACGCGATCGGGGATCCGGCGACGCTGATGCTCGCGCCGGAGGCTCCGGCAGCCCAGGTGGCCGCGCTGCGGCAGCAGCTGGGGCTCGACGCCCCACTGCTGGTCCGCTACCTCGACGCGATGGGCAGCTGGCTCACCGGCAACTTCGGGAACAGCCTGTGGCAGAACGTGCCTGCGCTGCCGCTGGCGCTCAGCGGCATGGTCAAGACGGCCTACCTCGCCCTCGCCACGCTCGTCATCGCCGTCCCCATCGCGCTGGTGCTCGGCCTCTGGGCCGGCATGCGGCCGAGGTCAGTGGCCGCGCGGCTGGTCAGGGCGCTCGCCGCGGTGAGCGTCTCGACCCCGACGTTCTGGGTCGGCCTCGTCCTGATCCTCGTGTTCGCCGTGAACCTACGAGTCCTGCCCACGAGTGGATACGGCGGTCTCCGGTACGCCGTACTGCCCGCGATCGCGCTCGCGCTCGGGCCGTTGGGCCGGCTGGCCCAGCTCACCAGCGCCGCGGTGGCGTCAGAGTCCGGCAGGCTCTACGTCACGGCCGCCCGCGCACGCGGTGTCGGTGATCGACGCATCGCGCGGACCCACGTCCTGCCCAACGCCGCCATCCCGGTCCTCACCCTGCTCGGCGACGAGGTGGCGACGCTGCTGAACGGGGCAGTCGTCGTCGAGGTGATCTTTGGATGGCCGGGAATCGGCAACACGATGATCCAGGCCATCGGCCGGCGCGACCTGCCGCTCATCCTCGCCTGCGTGGCGGTCGTCGCCGTCGTGGTCGTCGTGGTGAACCTGGTCGTCGACCTGCTCTACGTCGCCGTCGACCCGCGGGTGCGGCGATGACCGACACGAGCAGGCAGCGGCGCGGCCACCTCCGCTTCGACGACTTCCACGCCCATTTCGACACGCCGACCGGGCCGGTGCACGCCGTCCGCGGCGTCTCGTTCGACGTCCGGCCCGGCGAGCGGTTCGGGATCGTGGGCGAGTCGGGCTCCGGCAAGTCGGTGACCGCCCATGCGGTGTTGCGGCTAATGCCCGCGGCTCGGCTGTCGGGCCGGATCGCACTCGACGACGTCGATCTTCTCGGGTTGCGGGAGAAGGACCTTCGAACGGTGCGGGGACGGCGCGTCGCGATGGTCTTCCAGGACCCGATGACCGCGCTCAACCCGCTGCGCACCATCGGCAGCCAGGTGGTGGAGGCCGCCCGGCACCGTGGCCTGCCCCCCGCCGCCGCACGCGCCGAGGCGGTGGACCGCCTCACCGAGCTCGGCATCCCGCGAGCCGAGTCCCGTTTCGACGACTACCCGCACCAGTTCTCCGGCGGGATGCGGCAGCGGGTGGTGATCGCGGCCGCCCTCATGGGCGAGCCCGACGTACTCATTGCGGACGAGCCCACAACCGCACTCGACGTCCGGCTGCAGGCCCGCCTGCTAGACCTGCTCGGGCGGCTGTCGGAGGAGCGCGGGATGTCGATCCTGCTCATCTCCCACGACCTCGGGCTGGTGGCCGACTTCGCGCAGCGCGTCGCGGTGATGTACGCGGGAGCGCTGCGGGAGACCGCCTCCGCCCAGCAGTTCCTGCGAGCCCCCGCCCACCCGTACACCCGAGGCCTGCTCGGCTCGATCCCCCACATCCGGGCGACGGGAGGCCCCCGGCTGCAGTCCATTCCCGGATCGCCGCCGTCCCTGCGCGCAGCGATCCCCGGATGCGCGTTCGAGCCCCGGTGCGCCTCCCGCTCCGACGTTTGCGGCGCGACCGCCCCGGTGCTCGTCGCGGTCGGCGGCACCGAGCACGCCGTGGCCTGCCACCACCCCCACACGACCGGACCCGGCAACAAGGGCGGCGGAAGGGAACCGGGTCGCCGTGATCCGCGACCCGGGGTGTCCGGCACGAAGGCGCCTCCCGACCTGCTCGTGGTGGAGGACCTCGTCGTCGAGCACCTCCAGCGCGACGGCGGGGTGATGCGCGCGGTGGATCGGCTGTCGCTGCGCATACCGCGCGGTAGCTGCTTCGGCCTGGTCGGCGAGTCGGGGTCGGGAAAGACGACGGCCGCGCGCGCGATGCTGGGCCTGGTTCCGCCTGCGGCCGGTCGCATCTTCCTCGACGGGCAATCGATCACCGGCCGGTCGCGTCGCGAGCTCAAGACCCTGCGCAAGCGGATGCAACTCGTCTACCAGGACCCGCAGTCCAGCCTCGACGGCCTGATGACCTGCGGTGACGTCGTCGCGGAAGCTCTCGTGGTCCACGGCATGGTTCCCGACCGGGCGGCCCGCCGGAACCGGGTCCGCGAGCTGTTCGGGCAGGTGGGCCTGCCCGATGAGGCGCTCCGTGCTCGACCGGGCGAGCTGTCCGGGGGCCAGATGCAGCGGGTCGCCATCGCCCGAGCACTGGCCCTGGAGCCCGAGCTGCTGGTCTGCGACGAGGTCGTTTCGGCCCTGGACGTGTCCGTGCAGGCCACCATCCTGAACCTGCTCAAGGACCTGCAGGAGCAGTTCGCCCTCACGATGCTGTTCATCTCGCACGACCTGGGCGTCGTCAGCTACCTGTGCGACCAGGTCGCGGTCATGTACCGCGGCGAGCTGGTCGAGCACGGACCGACGTCGGACGTGCTCGTCGCGCCCACGAACCCGTATACGAAGGAGCTCCTGGAGGCGAGCCCGAGAACAGAGTCAGCCACCGATCGGGGCGACCCGACCGTGAATCCCCGTCCCGACCAGGTTGTGGAGCCCACATGGGAATGACCATCATCGAGAAGATCCTCGCGCGCGCCGCGAGCGTGGAGTCGGTGGGTCCCGGCGACATCGTCGTCTGCGAGGTCGATCGGATCGCGGTCCTCGACCATCATTTCCTGACCAAGAGCGAGCCGCTGCCCCGGCGCATCAACCACCCGGACCGTGCGGTGTTCATCATGGACCACGGCTCGCCGGCGGGTTCGGTCGGCGACGCCATCGCCCACCAGACCGCCCGCAAGGTGGCGCGCCAGTTCGGCATCGACGCGTTCTACGACGTCGGCCGGCACGGGATCGTCCACCAGGTGATCCTCGAGAACGCGCTCGGCCTACCGGGCACCGTCCTCGCCTGCTCCGACTCGCACACCTGCGCGTCGGGCGCGCTCAACTGCGCGGCCCGGGGTGTCGGGCGCGCCGAAGCGCTGTCGATCCTCTGCACGGGCCGCACCTGGTTCAAGGTGGGGCCGACCGTGCGCTACGAGTTCGTCGGCGCGCTACCGCCGGGCTCCTACGGCAAGGATGTGTTCCTGCACATCGCCGACCGGTACGGCGATCACTCCAACCAGAACCTCGAGTTCGCCGGACCCGGGCTGCCCGGTCTCGCGATGGACGACCGGGCCACCATCGCGACGATGGCGGCCGAGCTCAGCGCCGAGTTCGCCACCTTCCCCTTCGACGAGGTCACCGCCGAGTGGGTGAATGGGCGGACCACCCGGGCGTTCGCCCCCGTCGCCCCGGATCCGGACGCGCAGTACGCGGACATCCGCGTCGTCGATCTCTCGACCATCCCGCCCTACGTGTCGCGGCCGGACTTCGTGCCGCACAACACGGTTCCGGTCGAGCTCCTCGAGGCCACGGCGATCGACCAGGCCTTCGTGGGCTCGTGCTCCAACGGCAAGCTGAACGACTTGCGGGTGGCCGCCGCCGTCGTGCGCGGGCGGCAGGTGCGCGCCGGGGTGCGCTTCATCGTGACGCCGGCGTCGCAGCAGGTTTTCCTGGAAGCCACCCGTGCCGGGTACGTGCAGACGCTCGTCGAGGCGGGCGCGGTGGTCACCCAGTCGATGTGCGGCGGCTGCTTCGGCTACCACAGCGGCGCTCTGGCTCCCGGCGAGACCTGCGTGACCTCGAGTACCCGCAACTTCAAGGGCCGCATGGGCAGCGCGGACGCCGCGATCTACATCGCGTCGTCGGCAACGGTGGCCGCCTCGGCGATCGCCGGCCACATCGTCGACCCGCGGCCCTATCTCGCGGCTGCGCGCGCGGCGGGCGACATCGACGAGGAGGGATGAGATGACCACGGACCCGTTCCGGCTGACCGGCCGGACCTGGGTGTTCGGCGACCACGTCAACACCGACCTGATGTACCCGGGCGCGTCGTTCAGCGCGACCCCGGAGGAGCGGCGGGCGCTCGTGTTCAGCATGAATCGGCCTGGCTGGTCGGCGCTGGTCCGGGAAGGAGACGTGCTGGTGGCGGGCATTAACTTCGGCACCGGGTCGGGGCGGCCGGGGGCACAGCTGTTGCGGGAACTCGGGATCGGCGGGGTGGTCGCGGAGTCGATCAACGGGCTGTTCTTCCGGTCGTGCGTCAACTACGCGCTGCCTGCGATGGAGTGCCCCGGCGTCGGCGCGCTCGTCACCGAGGGCGACGTCGTCGACGTCGACTTCCTGGCCGGCACGGTCGTCAACACCGCGTCCGGAGCCCGGCTCGAGAACGGGTCACGCATCCCATCCGGTCTGACCGAGGTGATTCGCGTCGGCGGCCTGCTCCCGCATCTCGAGGCTGCGGGCTATGTCGAAGCGGAGCTCCCCACATGACCTTCACCGACGGTTCCTTCGTCCGGGTTCAGGAGAACGGCGCTGTCCACGACGGGGTGGTGGTAGGCGAGGTGATCGCGCTGCTCGCCCGGGCTCACCACCCGGAGACGTCGACGGGGCGGAGCCTCCCGCTGGCCGGGGCCGCCCTGGTCGCCCCGGTCAGCCCCAGCAAGGTCGTCGGGGTCGGCCGGAACTACCGGGCGCACGTCACGGAGATGGGGATGACTGTCCCGGACCGGCCGTCGGTCTTCCTGAAGCCGCCGAGCGCGGTCTGTGGGCCCGCCGACCCGATCCTGCTGCACCCCTACTCGGCGACCGCCGACGTCTGGTTCGAAGCCGAGCTCGCGCTCGTCATCGGACGGCACGTCCGGCACGTCAGCGAGGCCGACGCGCTCGACTATGTCGTCGGCTACACCGGCGCCAACGACGTGAGCGCCCGCGACCTTCAGGGGAACGGACACGGCATCACGCTGGCCAAGGGCCAGGACACGTTCTGTCCCCTCGGGCCGTCGATCGTCCCGTTCACCGGCGACGAGCCGATCCGCATCCGCTGCTGGATCAACGACGAGCTGCGGCAGGACTGCGGCTCCGACGAGCTGGTCTTCGGTTTCCGACAGATCGTCTCCTTCGTCTCGGGTTTCATGACGCTCCTTCCCGGCGACGTCATCCTCACCGGTTCGCCTGCCGGCTCCGGCCCGCTGTTCGACGGTGACATCGTGCGGATCGCTGTCGGCGGCGCAGGCTCGCTGACCAACCCGGTCCGCGCCACCGTGGGAGCAGCGGAATGAGCGGATCGTCCCTTGCCGAGAAGCTCCTCGACGCCCACACCGACACCCACACCGATTCGGCGGCGGAACTCCGGCTCAGGGTCGAGCAGGCCCTTGTCCACGACACCACCGGGCCGATGATCGCCCTTCAGCTGATGGCGATGGGGGTCCACCAGGTCCAGGTGCCGTTGACCGCCGCCTACGTCGATCACCAGGTGCTGCAGGTCGCCGGTCGCAGCACCGATGAGCACGGCTTCCTGCGGTCCGCGGCGGCCGCCTACGGGATGTGGTTCAGCCCGCCCGGCGGGGGAATCAGCCACGTCGCCCATCTCGAGGCGTTCGCCGTACCCGGCTGCTTCGTCCTCGGAGCCGACAGCCACACCTGCGGGATCGGCGGGCTGGGCGCGCTCGCGATCGGCGCGGGTGGCCTCGATGTCGCGCAGGCGCTCGCCGAGGGCACCTACTGCCTGCGCAGACCTGAGGTGTGGCGGATCGAGCTGTCCGGTGAGCTGCCGCCGTGGACCAGCGCGAAGGACGTGGTACTCGAGCTGTTGCGCCGTATGCGGGTGGGCGGGGCGGCCGGCTTCGCCCTCGAGTACGGCGGACCTGGCGTGGCCGGGTTGTCGGTGATGGATCGCTACGTCGTGGCGAACATGGGAGCAGAGCTGGGCGCGGTGTTCTCGGTGTTCCCGAGCGACGAGCGGACGGCGGCGTTCCTGACGGAGGTCGGCCGCGCTGCCGAGTGGCGGCCGCTGCAAGCCGACGAGGACGCGCGCTACGCCCGCACAACGGACGTCGACCTCTCGGGTGTCGAGCCGATGATCGCTAGGCCGGGCAGCCCGGACGACGTGGTGCGGGTCGCGGACGTCGCGGGCCTGCCCGTCGGCCAGTGCTACCTCGGTTCGTCGGCGAACCCGGGCCACCGCGACTACGCCGTCGTCGCCGACATGGTCGCGGGCAGGCAGGTTTTCGAGGGGACCTCGCTCGACGTCAACCCGGCCTCCCGCCACGTTCTGCGCAGGCTGGTCGCCGACGGGAGCCTGCTGAAGCTGGTGCAGGCCGGGGCTCGGCTGCACGACACCGGTTGCAACGGCTGCATAGGCATGGGCCAGGCACCCGGTCGGGGCGTGCCGAGCCTGCGCACGGTTCCCCGCAACTTCCGCGGGCGTTCCGGTACCGCCGACGACGAGGTCTACCTCGTCAGCCCGGAGACGGCAGCGGCGTCCGCGTTGACGGGCGTGATCACCGACCCGCGGGAGACCGTCGCGGATTACCCGTGGGCGCTGCGGTCCGACGTCGAGCACACGAGCACCCCGCGGTCCTGGATGACCCCGCCGCCGCCCGAGGAGGACCGCCCGCCCGGCGGACCGTTGCTGGCGGCCCACATGCGCCGGATCCCGCCACTGCCGGGGTGGGTGGACCGGATCGAGGCGCCCGTCGCACTGAAGGTCGGCGACAACACGACCACCGACTCCATCGTGCCTGCGGGCCAGGAGTTGCTCCCACTGCGTAGCGACGTCGAGGCAACCAGCGCATTCGTCTTCCGCAACATCGACGGTGCGTACGTCGACCGTGCGCTGGGCACGCGGACCACGAGCGGACACGTGGTTGTGGCCGGGCGGAACTACGGTCAGGGCTCCAGCCGCGAGCTGGCGGCGCTGGCCCCGCGCTACCTCGGTCTCCGCGTCGTGCTGGCACGCAGCTTCGCGCGGATCTATCGCGACAACCTCGTCAACTTCGGTGTCCTCCCGCTGGAGTTCGCGAGCGAGGACGGATTCGACGCACTCCGCCCGTCGGACGTGGTGGTGATCGACGACGTCGCGGGAGTGTTGAACAGTCCCACCGGTGCGATGGTCCACAACCTCTCGACCGGCCGCGCCGTCGCCGTTCGACACGGGCTGTCCGACCGGCAGATCGAGATCCTGCGGACAGGCGGAGTGCTGGGGGCACACCAGCGAAGCGAAGGAGTTCCGGCATGAGGATCAGCGGCCTGTGGGTGGCGCTCCTGACCCCGCTCGAGACGGACGGCCGCGTCGATCACGCGGCGTTGCAACGGCACATGGGCGCACTCGCAGCGGCGGGGGTGGACGGATTCGTCCCGCTCGGCACTACGGGAGAGTTCTGCGAGTTCTCCCGTCGCGAGCGGGCGGAGATCCTGGCTACTGTCGTGCGCGCGCGTGGCGCGCTTCCGGTGCTCGCCGGAGTCAGCGGCCTCTCGACGCGTGAGACGTGCGAGCTGGCCGAGGACGCGGCGACCGCCGGGGTCGACGGCGTGCTCGCCCTCCCGCCGCTGTACTGGCCGACGTCCGAGGAAGGTCTGGTCCGGCACTTCCGGGAGGTCGCTGAGGCATCCGGGCTCCCGCTGGTGGTGTACGACTTCCCGGGCACTACCGGGACCGCGGTTTCCGCTTCGGCAATTCTGCGTGCGGCAGCACTGGACGAGCGGGTGGTCGGCGCGAAGCTGACCGTTCGCTCCCCCGACCCGATCCTGGATCTGCTGGGCGCGGTTCGTCGCGAGAGGCCGGGCTTCTCGGTTGTCACAGGTTTCGAGGACATGATCCCGGCGACGATCGCGGCCGGCGGGGCCGGCGCGATCAGCGGACTGGCAAACATCTGCCCCGAGGTGCTGGTCATGCTCGTCAAGGCGCTCCACAGCGGAGGGCAGGAGGCTATGGAGCTGTACCGGCAGGTGCTCGCGATGTGCGACGTGTACGGCTTGACAACCCCAGCGATCCCTGGATTGAAGGCGGTCGCTGCTGCGCTCGGCCGGCTGCCGCGCAGCACCAGCCGGGTGACTGCCGAGCAGTCCGACGAGATTGACGAGATCGCCCATCGTTGGCTTGACAATGCGCTGGCCATCCGCGGACTGAGCGGGCCGCTGGCATTGCCGTGAGGCCCGTCCCGTCCGTCGCCGGTGCGGTTGGATACCGTTTGTCGCTGCCGAGACTTAGCTCAGAGGACGGCTCGCATGTCGAGGTCAACCCCGGCCAGGTCCACGTGCTGCTGGGCCCAACGGGTGCGGCAATACGACGCTGCTCAACGCGATGACGGGGCTCCTGCAGCTCGACCACGGCACGGACATGCGGTACCTGCGACGCGCCGGTCGTCCTGTCCGCCCCCGGGATCGCGCCGGCAGAGGGTCCCGTGGCCGATGCCGAACCGGTGGCACTTCAGCATGACGACACGGTCGATGAATCTCGACCCCCGCGTCAGCCATCGCTTCCAGCAGCTCGAAGGCACGCTGCACGGAGTGGATGCCGGCGGTCGAGCGGGCCGCTCGGGTGTCGTCCGAGGAGCCAGCGCTGTGCAATGTCGACCTTTCGGACTCGAACCCGCGGACACTCGTGGAGCCCACTAATTTATACGGACATTCGAGCAATCGCGTGAGCGCGTCCGGTTGATCACCGGCGGAGACCCCACGACCACCCGCGTTGACGGGGGTCTACTCCCGCAGCCGAACCGGCTACGCGCAACCCCCGGCCAGGCGCACCGCACCGTTCAGAAGCTCCAACGCTGACTCCCAGCAGTTTGCACTGTTGGACATCTGAATGACCAGCGACGACCGTGGAAGGAGCCATCACACCGCACTCACCACGAGGACCCCACCATGCACGCCCACAGCGATCTCACGCCGGAACACGCCAGCAGACTGGCCGTGACCGCGCTCGTCGCCGACCTCGAGTACTGGGCGCGTTCCGTAGCCGTCGACGGCCACCTCGCCGTCGTGGACCTGATCCGCACGCTCGATCTGGTCCGCGACACCACCGTGCCCGATCCCGTTCCGAGCTACGAACACACCGCGAGCTGACCGTGCAGGACACCACGTCGATCCTCAGCGAGCTCCACAACGACTACATCGGGCGGATCAACGCAGCCGTCGCCGAGGACCACGACGACCTCATTCTGTCCTTGAGCAGCGAGTTCACCGACGCCGCACTCACAGCGATCCTGGATCGCGCCGACGTATGAGCCTCAGCCAGAGAAGGGTGTCACCGCCGCAGCAACGCCGTACACCGCGATGCGACAGAACTGCGTGGTGGCGGGGCTCGATCGATCGCCCGCAGCAACGGCGAGCGCCACACACCACCGGGCGTCCGGGTCATCGGGCGTCGGTCGCGACACCAGATGTGCGGCCTTGTCCTTCTCCGCGATCGGGCGGGGAACCACCGCGACGCCCAGGTCGTGCCCGACCAGATCGAGCAGGCTGTGTACGTCGTTGACCTCGAGCGCCACCCGGCGGTCGATACCCGCCCGCGCGGCCGCAAGGTCGTTCAGCCGGCGGACGCTCCAGTCGGCCTGGAAGTCGACGAATGTCTCCTCGGCGAGGTCCGCCCAGGTCACGACAGCAGGCAGCGGGTGGTCGGCGTGGGCGATCACGACCATCGGAGTGCTGATGACGGGCGAAAGGAGCACCGTGTCGGGAACGGGCCCGGTCACCGCGACGAACGCCGCGTCAAGCCGGTTCGCGGCGACATGCTCGATGAGCGCCTGCGAGCTTTCGTGGCGAAGGCTGACCTCCACGCCGGGATGCGCCGCACGAAACCGGGCCAGCGCAGCCGGCACGTCGACACCGGCGATGCACTGCTCGCTGCCGACCGCCAAGGAACCGCGCAACAGACCCTGCACGGCCGCGGCGGCGTCCAGCGCCGCCGATGCACCCGCCAACGCACGTCGGGCCTCACGCAGGACAGCCCGGCCGACCTCGGTGAGCTCCACCCGGCGCGTCGACCGGACGAACAGCGGCGAGCCGAGCTCGCGCTCGAGCGCACGGATCGAGGCCGAGAGGCCGGACTGCGACACCAGTGACCGCTGTGCCGCCCTCGTGAAGTGGCGTTCCTCGGCCACGGCGACGAAGTACTCCAGCTGACGCAGCTCCATATTCAGAAGCATAAATGGTCATTCCGCTCGATCCCATCGACCGGACAGATCAACTCGCAGATCACACACGGAGACGACATGACACTTCCCACCGCAGCACCAGGGCCTCGGCAAAGTCGTCAGCGGGTGATCTTGAGGATGGCGAGTACTCGATAAGAGTTGCGGGAGCAATGGCGTAGCGCGGCGGCGATGTTGCTCGCGCCGGCGAGGCGGTGGGCGCTGATAGCGAAGTTGCGCAGGCTCGCCATGACCTGGGGTGCGTGGCCGGTGCGGACTTGCGAGGCGTCCTCGGCGTAGGTGACGTCACGGACCCAGTGCAGGCTGTTCTCGATCTGCCAGTGCCCACGGATCCAGCCGGCCAACTGATCGGGTCGGGCCTGGTGCGGGCGCAGGTCGGTGATCGCGTAGACGGTCTCGGTGTGCCATTTCCCGCTGGCCAGTGTCCGGCGGCGGCGGACGAGCTGGATGGCCTGCGCGGCGTGCGGGAACATGATCCCGGCCGCAATGGTGATCACTTTGAGGGTGCGGACCTCGCGGCGGCCGTGGCCGCGCTCGGCGCTGCGGTGCCCGACCTGCACCGCTCGCCAGGGCATCCCGGCGAGCTGTCGGCGCAGGGTCGGCTGGTTGCCTTTCACCGTCAGGATCCAGTGCGCACCCCGGGCGGTGAGGTAGTCGACGTGGGCTCGTTGGGTGTGCAACGCGTCCGCGGTGACCACCGCCTCGCGGAGCTCGAGCCCGTCCAACAGCGGGGCGAAGTGTGCGATCTCGCTGGTCTTGCCGTCCACCTCGACCTGGCCGACAACGACCCGGGCGTCGTGGTCGATCACGGCGAGCAGATGCCGCGCCGGACCGTGGAGCCCACCGGCGCTGGATGTGCGAGCTCCGCGCACGGTCTTGCCGTCCACCGCGATCGCACGCCGAGTCTGGTTGGCGGGGCGCCGTGCGTCGATCCAGGAACTCAGGACCAGGTCGAGCCCGTCGCCGTCGACCCGGCCAGAACCCGGCGGATCGTGGACTCACACGGTGGGCGGGTTCCCAGCGCCAACGCCTGCGCGATCTCGGTAGGCAGGTCAGCGGCCCATTCGGCGATCGCGACCAGTGAGCGGGCGCCGGCGGTCACCGCGCAGATCGACACCGCCAGGATCGTCACCAGCTGATGGCGGACCCCGCGGCGGGCTCGTGGATCGGTCACCCGGGCCAGGACGTCGAGCAGCCCCGGCAGTGCCGCGACCGGATCGGGTACCGCCAGCGTGGCGAACTGGGCACACAGGGCATGGATCGGCGAGGATGCGGGTGCGGGCATGACTCTCTTCAGGTGATCAAGGCTGGCGTGAGAACCGCCATGATCAACGCGAGAGTCGTGCCCGCACTACTACCCGTAGGTCTCGGCGTGTCGCCACCGTCTCGACCACCTCAAGCGACTTTGCCGAGGCCCTGGGTCTCGACCCGCGATCAGAGCACCGACCACCAGATCGATGCGCTCGCCGTGGCCGGAGTCTCGCCGGAGCACATGTTCATCGAGACGGTCTCGGGCAACCTCTCCTCACGCCCCAAGCTCGACGCGCTCCTGGCCGAGCTGCAGACCGGCGACGAAGGAGTGGTGACCCACCCGGCGCAAGCGCATCGGCCGGTCCCAGCAGCACCTGCTCGACCTCGTACGTGAGTTCAGTCGTCGCGAGGTCGACTTCGTCGTGCTCGAGCAGGGCATCGAAACCTCCACCCCTGGTGGAAGGCTCGTGTTCCATTTCCTGGCCGCGCTCGCCGAGTACGACCGGGAGATGATCGTCGAGGGCACCCTCGACGGTCTCGCGGCCGCCCGAGCCCACGGCCGGGTAGGCGGCCGACCCCCGGCGCTGTCTCAGCGCCAGCTCGACCAGACCCAACACATGTATGACACAGGCAAGCACACCGTCCGACGAGATCGCCGACACCTTTCGGGTCGGGCGCACCACCCTCTACCGCGCGTTGCACTCCTACGGCGACGGTGACGGTGACGGTGACGGCGTTCTGATCATCTACCGCAGCTCTCGGCGCGGGCCCAAGCTCGACACCGACACCCAGCGTCGCTTCGGTGAGACCGGTGCCGGGGAGAAGGTCCAGATCGAGGCCGACCGAAGTGGTGGAACATCGCTCCCGCCCGCCGATCCCGGCTCAAGGGCATGGTCTTCGTCGGCGACGGTGTCGTCACCCGCGTCCGCGCGGTCGACCCGGATCTGAACAAGTGGGCAGCGGACGACCGCGGCTACGCCGACGTGCCCCTCGGGCCCGCGTTGACGGATCTGCAGATCGCCCGCCAGTTCCCCATCCTGGGCATCGCACTCGTCGACGCCCGCCCGCATGTGCGCGGCAAGATCCGGGAGTACGTGACGCTGTAGCCGCGGATCATGTTGAAGCTAGCCCCAAACCACGAATCGCCCGTTCCTAAGCGACCGCATCCGGAATACGGCCCGCTGGTCGCGAGCGTCCAAATCCAACAGACCTGAGGAAACCTGGCCGTTCAAGACTATCCAGGAACGACGGAGGAGGACATGATCTTGAGCCGCGGTATCGCGCTTCGTGCAATGTCGAGATTAGGGACTCCTCGGAGCCGTTCATGTAAGGAGGTCAGCAACCCGGCGGTGGGGGCACCGTCCCGCGCTCCAGCTCAGAGCACGGAAGTTTGACGATGTTCGACGGCGAGCGATGTCGTCGGTCGGGATCTCCAAGGCTCGGGCAATGGCGGCAGAGCGGACGAAGCGGGCGGCGCAGCCGGGCCCTCCGGGCTGTGGTCAGCGGCGTCCATGCTCCTCCTGGTGACGCCAGGAGCCGATTCGTGGCACTATCGCCGCCTGCGGAGATTGGACACGATTGTCGACGTACCAACCAGGGCAGCGAGGCGTTGGCATTGAGCGCTGGTCCTTCCGAAGGTTCGGGTCCTGGTTCTGTGGAGCTGCGGGTGGGCTCGACAAGCTGGATGCTCACGCCGGGTGAGTCGGTGTCGATCGGTCGAGATGCAGCAGTCCGGGTTCGGATCGATGACGGACACGTCTCACGGCTACACGCAGTACTCGAGTCGTCTTCGCTGGGATGGGTACTAGTCGATCACAGCCGCAACGGCACGTTCGTCGGAGGGCGCAGAGTTGGGCGCGTGGCCATCACCGGTCCAACAACCGTCGAACTTGGGCGCCGCGGCGGCGTGGAGCTCGCGATCACTCCCACGGTGAGGCCGCATGGACCGGCGCCGCAGGTTCATCTCCACGGTCGCGGGCCATCGACCGTGCATCGGATCATCGGGGCGCGCATCCGGGTGGGTCGGCTGCCTGACAACGATGTCGTGGTCGATGACCTGCTGGTCTCGCGCCGGCACGCCGAACTGCAGCATGACGGGCAGGACTGGCGGTTGACCGACCTGGGGAGCCCGAACGGCACCTTCGTCAACGGTCGTCGGATCACCGAAACGACCGTCACCGAGCGGGACCTCATCGGTATCGGTCACAGCCTGCTGCAACTGGCTGGCGGCAGTCTCGTCGAGTACCTCGACTCTGGCGACATCGCGTTCGAGGCGGAAGGCCTGACCGTTACGACCAAAGAGGGCAGGACACTGCTGGAAGGGGTTAGTTTCTCCCTGCCCGGACGCTGCCTGCTCGCCGTGATTGGACCCAGCGGTGCTGGGAAGTCCACGCTACTGCGGGCGCTCACCGGATTCCGTCCGGCCGACACGGGCCGAGTTCGGTACGACGGACGCGACCTGTACAGCAACTTCGACGAACTCCGCCAACGCATCGGGCTGGTCCCACAGGACGACATCCTGCATCCACAGCTCACTGTCCGCCGGGCGTTGTCGTTCGCGGCACGGCTGCGGTTCCCGACCGAGGTGTCCGATCATGACCGGGAACAACGCATCGACGAGGTGCTGGCCGAGCTCGGCCTCACCGAACGCGCACAGCTGAGGATCAGCAAGCTCTCCGGCGGCCAACGGAAGCGCACCAGCGTCGCGCTGGAGTTGCTCACCAAGCCGTCGTTGCTGTTCCTTGACGAACCCACATCCGGATTAGATCCCGGGCTGGACAAGTCCGTCATGCAGAACCTGCGGGACCTGGCAGACGATGGACGGACCGTGGTCGTCGTCACCCACAGTGTCGCAAACCTCGATCTGTGCGACCGACTGCTGATCCTCGCGCCGGGTGGTCGCGTCGCCTACATCGGGCCGCCTGGCCAAGCACTCAACTATTTCGGGCAACCCGACTTCGCCGAGGTATTCCTCATGCTCGAGCGGGAGACTGACACCGATTGGGCTGCCCGCTTCCAGCAGTCCCCCGACTACTACCGCAACGTCGAGGCAACCCTGGCGATCCACCGGGGCTCCGCCAACGCCGCATCACCGGGTCGCGCGACCCGTCAGCAGCCCCCGTTGGTGCAGTTCTCCATCCTGTGCCGGCGCTACTTGGCTGTGATCGCCGCCGACCGCCCGTACCTGATATCCCTCGCTGTACTGCCCGTGATTCTGAGCCTCCTTGCCCGCGCGGTACCCGGAAGCGACGGCCTGTCCGTCGCCGGCGGCAGCACCAGACCGCTGCAACTACTTCTGATTCTCATCATCGGTGGAGCGTTGATGGGTTCCGCCGCCGCGGTACGGGAGCTGGTCAAGGAACGCGCCATCTACCTGCGCGAGCACGCCACTGGTCTGTCTTTGGGCGCTTATCTGGGGTCGAAGATCGCCGTTCTCGCCATGCTCACGGGCGTCCAGGCGGTGCTGTTCACCCTGCTGAGTCTGCTCGGGGTCCCCGGTCCGGACCGGCCCGTCGTCATTGCGTCCGGAACCACCGAGATCATGCTGGCCGTCCTCGGCGTGACCTGGGCGGCCATGGTCGTCGGGCTGTTGATCTCTGCAGCGATCGACAATGCCGACCGTGGCATGCCGCTACTTGTGCTGCTGGTCATGGCCCAGCTCATCTTGTGCGGCGGGCTCTTCCCGGTGAAGGGTCGTGCCGTGCTGGAACAGCTGTCCTGGCTCGTACCCGCTCGGTGGGGCTACGCCAGCGGGGCTGCCACCCTTGACATCGAGCATGCCCCCGGGACCACCGATGACCTGCTCTGGCATCACAACGCCGCGACGTGGGTGGCGGACGTTCTCTTCCTGAGCGGACTCACGCTCGTCCTGATCGTCGCGACGTGCCTGCTCCTTCGTCGTCTCGATTCTGCCCGCGGCCGATCGAGCTGACATCGAAGACTAGAGGTCGTGCAGCGTCCCCACCACGACCTCGAGTGCAACGCCGCCCGACGTGATGCCGCGGCAGTGCGGGGTAGTCAAGTCATCAACATCCTGCTGTCGGACAAGCACCGGCAGTAACACGACCCCGCCCTGCAACGACGGGTCCATCAGGCTCGGCATATCCACGCGAACAGCAGGCTCGCGTCCTGCTGTTCCCGGAACGGGAGACCGTCGGTGACCGAGGAGATGTTCGGCCAGTACCGCCTCGATGGTCTACTCGGTCGTGGCGGCATGGGCGAGGTCCATCGCGCCTTCGACACCGTCCGTGGACGCGCGGTGGCGATCAAGCGGCTACCCCTGAGGCTGGCCGCCGACGAGGAATTCGCGGCACGATTCCGCGCCGAGTCCGCGCTGGTCGCCCGACTCCGCGAACCGCACATCATCCCGATCCACGACTTCGGGGAGATCGACGGCAGGCTGTTCATCGACATGCGGTTAGTTGAGGGCCCAAACCTCGCCGCAATGCTGGACGACATCGGCCGGCTTGATCCACACCGGGCCGTGAACGTCGTCTCCCAGATCGCCGCTGCCCTTGATGTCGCGCACGCCGAGGGGTTGGTGCACCGCGATATCAAGCCGGGCAACGTACTGGTCACGCCCGCGACGGGCAGCGACGGGGACGGCGAGTTCGTCTACGTCGCGGACTTCGGGATCGCACGAGCGGTCAGCAGCGGATCGACGTCGCTCACCGCGACCGGTGCGACGGTGGGCTCGCTGGATTACATGGCCCCGGAACGGTTCACCGGCGGGCACGGCGACCACAGAGTCGACGTCTACTCGCTGGGCTGCCTGCTCTACGAGGCATTGACGGCAAGCAAGCCATTCACCGGCGAAGGCCTGCCGGCAATGATCAACGCCCACCTCAACACTCCAGCGCCCCTTCCGTCCGAGCACGTACCAGGGATACCTGCAGGCCTCGACGACGTCATCTCCCGAGCCATGGCTAAGCATCCCGACGACCGCTACGCGAGCGCCGGCGCCCTCGCGGTATCGGCGCGGGCTGCACTCGAAGGCAGTCCGGACGCAGTTACGGTGCCCAGGCCGGCAGCTGAGACGATTATTCCGTCCGCACTGCCCGGAGCGTTCGCCGCAGTTCAGCCCGTCGCGCCCCGCCCGGCCTCGATATCGACCGGTGCCGCACGTCAGCGGCGCCGCCGCGGGCTAGTTGCTGTGGCAGTACTGGCCACCGTCGTGACGCTGCTCGGTGGCGCTGCCCTCGCCCTCAGCCTTCAAGGCTCCCCGGCACAGCCGACGGTGCGCACCGAACCTGGCGGAGCGCCTGGCGACAACCCGTTCATGCCGCCACAGGGCAAGGACAGGCCAGGTGTCACGCCACCAGCAGGATCAGGAGGCACCTTCCCCGGCGGTACCTCCGGGCTCTACGGCGGCACCCTCAACAATGCTGCATGCGACCCCGCCGGGATGACAACCTTCCTCCAGCAGCACCCCGACAAGGAAGCCGCCTGGGCCAGTGTCCAGGGCATCCCCCCGGACGCCGTACCCGCCTACATCGCCGGGCTCACGCCCGTCATCCTGCGATCTGACACCGCCGTCACCAACCACGGTTACACGCAGGGCCGCGCCACCGTCATTCCTGCGGTACTGCAGGCCGGTAGTGCGGTACTCGTTGACCGGTACGGCGTCCCCCGCGCCCGGTGCGCCTGCGGCAACCCGCTGACCCCACCGCAACAACTGCAACAACCGCAGTACACCGGCGCGACCTGGACCGGCTTCACCCCCGCCGCAGTGACCACGATCGAGCCAACGACGACACCCATCACCGAGTTCGTCCTCGTCGACCCCGCCACCAACGGCGTGTTCCGACGACCCGCCGGGAGCAACGGCAGCCAGGACCGACCCGCTGATCCATCCTCCACCGAACCCACCGGCCCGCCGTCGGCCACCGTCGCACCCAGCACCGACCCTGGGCAGATACCGCCCGACCCTGGCACCGGCACGATCACCGGCCCCGTGACCACGCCCGTCGTCAGGACGCCCACCGAGACTCCGACCCAGCCGAAAGCCGATCTCACGCCCACCGCCATCGTGTTCAACCGTGCCGACCTCACCGTCGGGACCAAGATCTACTTCGACTCCGGCGTCACGAACCTGGGGAATGCGACAACCCCACACTTCAACATCAAGTGGTACGTCGACGGCCGCGAGGTTGGCGCCTACGGCGATCACAATGGAGTCGGCGCCAACACGACCGTCCTGGACGGCAACAGCCAGTTCACCTGGGCGTTCACCGAGCCCGGCACACACACAGTGACCTTCACCCTCGACGTCGACAACTTCGTCGCCGAATCCAACGAGAGCAACAACGCGACGAGCGCAACCGTCGACATCGCCCCGATACTGCAAGTGAGTCCCAAGCCAGATCTCGCGCCCACCGCCGTGACCTACACCGGAGCACTCGCGATCGGCAGTCGCATCGACTTCGATTCGGGCATCACCAACCATGGAAGCGCCGACACGGGCGTGTTCAACATCAAGTGGTACGTCGACGGCAAGGAGGTTGGCGCCTACGGGAGCCACTCCGGAGTGCCCGCGAACACCACGGTCATGAACGGCAACAGCCAGTTCAACTACACGTTCAGCGGAGCCGGGAGCCACAAGGTCACCTTCACCGTCGACGTCGACAACTTCATCGCCGAATCCAACGAAAGCAATAACTCACAAAGCGTAACCATCACGATCAAGTAGATGCCTGCCACCCGCGGCAGTGCGCCCGATCGCAAGTTCGGACGCACTGCTCCGCACCCACCCGGCCAGCGCAACATGTAACATCCCCGACCCCTCAGCGACAGTAATGCGGGACACGTTTCTTTTAGATCAAGTTCAGTTGATCACATCGCAAAGTCACATCAGAAGGGACGACGTCACCCTGCGGTGGCATCGCGCTCGTGCCTCACACCCATGCATGACTGGCTGAGGTTCGATGATCATGGAGGCTCGATGTCGGACTCTCAGTTCGGACCCTATCGCCTGGACAAGCTGCTGGGCCGGGGCGGAATGGGTGAGGTATACCTTGCCTATGACAGCAGGCATCAGCGCACGGTTGCCATCAAGATGTTGCTCGAATCGCTGTCGTTGGACCCGGACTACCGAGCCAGGTTCGAACGAGAGGCGAGGATCGCGGCCGGCCTGCGCGAGCAGCATATCATCCCTATTCATGGCTACGGAGAGATCGACAACCGGCTCTATATTGATATGCGGCTGGTCGACGGCGAGGATCTAGGGAAGCTCCTGTCAAGGAAGGGCTTCCTCAGCCCGCGACGTGCCGTGGGAATGGTCCAGCAGGTCGCGTCCGCTCTCGATGCCGCACATCTGGCAGGGCTCATACACCGTGATGTCAAGCCGGCAAATGTGCTCGTGGCACATACTGCACCGGGAACAGTCGACGCTGTGTACCTCGCCGATTTCGGCATCGCTCGCGAGAGTTCCGCACGCGCGCGCTCCAGGCTCACCATGGCCGGTGCCGCGGTGGGGACCCCCGACTACATGGCCCCGGAGACGTTCAGTACCGGTGCGATAGACCACCGAACGGACATCTACGCGTTGGGCTGCCTCCTCTATGAGACATTGAGTGGACTAAAGCCTTTCCTTGCTGACGAGTACCCAGCGCTGCTTTACAAGCACCTGAACGAGGATCCACCCAAGCCCAGTGCGGCCCGGTCCGACATACCATCGGCGATGGATGTTGTCATCAGCACGAGCATGGCGAAGGATCCGGCATCGCGATACGGAACTGCCGGAGAACTGGCCGCGGCCGCCGAGAGGGCTCTCACCTCGATCGTCGCGGATATCCCGCGCGTGCAGGCTCCCGCGCGCATGCAGTCGGGGGGACCCACTCGCGCCAAAGAGGTACTCGACTCGCAGGAGGCTCAACATCCGCCAACGCCAGCGGCCGCGGCACCAACGCAGCTCCCGCAGATGCGACGCCTCCCTACCGGGCAGCACATCCAGCCAGCCGGGCCCGGCAGCGCGGATCGCGGGCTGGAGCCCATCATGGCCCGGGGATCTTCTGCCGGGCAGGACTGGGCTCCGATCGCGATCGGGCGACGGTGGTCCAAGTGGTTCTACGACGTGGACCAGGCCGGCAATCACAGCCTCACACAGGCGTGGCCAACAGCGACTGACTACGTGCAGGCAGTACAGGCCACAGCAGAACCAGTTTCAGGGCCGGGCCTGCGGAGTGCGCGCATCGTCCGCGACATGCTCGGGATGCCGTCATCATCCAGCGGCCAGAACGCTGTCGTATTCGAGCTGAGTCACGCCGGTGGCGGACTTGCCTTGCGCTGCTTCACTCGATCACCGAACGATGCCGCCGCGCGGTACCGCGCCCTGGCACCCGTGCTCGCCTCGACCGGCTGCGACATTGTCGCGCCCGCACGCTGGCTGGACTCCGGCATCAGCGTGGGAGGCGAGAGATGGCCAGCGGTCATCATGCCCTGGGTACCGGGGCTGCCGCTCAACACCGTCGTCGAAGATCTGCTGGACCACCCTCAAGAATTGAGACACCTGGCCGATTCCTGGACAAAAGGACTCACGGAGCTGTCTGCCGCGGGCCTCGCCCACGGCGACCTGCAATGCGGGAACGTCCTGGTCGACCACGATGGCGAGCTACACCTGGTCGACCTCGACGGATTCTACGTACCCTCGCTCGCCAAGCCGCCAGCCGAGCTCGGACACCCAGACTTCCAGCACCCGCGCCGTGCAGCCAACGACTGGGGCCCTGACATGGACGCCTTCAGCGGGTTGGTCATCCACCTCAGTCTGCGCGCCCTGACGACCGATCCTGATCTGTGGCGCTTCAACTCCGCCGAGAACCTCATCCTGACACGAGAGGACTACGAGCGGCCCGACGAGACACCCGTCTGGTCGCAGCTCCACTCCAACACCGACCCCGAAGTCGTGCGCCTGACCGGGCTGCTGTCTCGGTGCTGCCGGTCCTCGACACCGCCAACCGTCGCTGAGGTGTTCGGTCCAGTCCGGGACCCAGGTAGCCAAGCAGCTACCTTCGCACCGCGCCCCGCCCGGGCATCCGCCGAAACACTCATCCCGTCCTCCCTCAATGTCGAGAAGTGGTGGGTCGATGAGCCTCAATCCGCTCTCCCGTCGGTCGAGCCGGCCGTCCGTCCGCGCCGTGGGGGTTGGTTCGGCCGCAACTCGGTGATCACCGGACTCACGTCCGGGCTAGCATGCGCGGCGCTGGTCATCGCGATCTACCTCGCCGTCGGCACGTCGATCCCGCAAGTTGCTCGGGCACCGCTTCTGGTCGCGCTGGCCGGAAGCATCCTTACTGCCGCATTGGCCGCACTCCCCCGCGCGACGATGGGCGCCCTGCGGAATGCCGCCAAACTCGGGCTCGCCGGGGCTGGGCTCGGCGCCGTGCTCTCGCTCACTGGGCTCGGCGCGTTCGAGCTCGTGGCCTACAACAGCATCGACGGCGGCCGTGCCCCACTTGCCCTGGTAGCGGCATGGACCCTTTGCGCGGTATCGATCGGAGTTGCCACCGGCATCTTGCGCAAATCCGCGCGAGCCGTCGTCAGCGGGCTACTCGGCGGAGTCATCGGTGGCCTGGCCGGTGGCGCGGTTCATTGGACGTCCGGGCCCACATTTGTCAGCACAGGCGATCATCGAGAGTGGACCCTCGATCTGAACGTGCTGAATCCTCCGACTCTGATCGCGATCCTTCTGGCCTGCGCCGCGATCGGGACATCGATCGGCATCGTCGATCGCGTCCGCAGACGCTCCTGGCTGACGGTCATCGAGGGCAACCTACGCGGCCGCGAGATCATCTTGGATCGCCGTGAAGCAACGATTGGGACGGCGAACACCGCCACCCTGCGGCTGGCAGCCGACGGGTGTATTGCCCCGACACATGCCGTCCTGTCCGGTGAAGGCGGGAGCTACTCCCTCAGCAGCTACTCATCCGTCGAGGTAAACGGCGTTGCGAGCGCAACGCCGGGTCCGATCCCTCTCCGCAATGGAGACGTACTGCGAGTCGGCGGGTCGTTCATCCGCTTCGAGCAACGGGAATCCCGATGACCGCACAGTCGAGGCGCGTCGCCAGAGGATTGCTGGCCGGTATCGCCAGCATGACCGTGACCTCCATCGCGATCCTCATCGCGGGGGAATCCTCCACCACTCCGTCAACGCCGGCCGTCGAAGCCGCGTCGGTGATACCGCCCAGCAGCGTGCCACCGACGCCGCCGCCCTCGCCGACCACGACGATCCCCCGGATCCCAGCGACACCGACCGCCGCGCCGGGCGATACGCCGGACAACCCAAACCAACCACCTACAGGCGTGAGGCCACCGCTCAGAAGTGGGCACAGATCGGCACCGACAGCCCCGACTCCGGCCATCCCTGACGGGCCGAACACTGTGGCTACGACCACGTTGACACCTGACGCAGACGGACCGTCCGGGGCAACGAGATCGCGTACATCGGTCCGGGACAACCACGAACAGTGCGAGCATGCGCGCTCGGCGACATCAGGGCTCGGGAGACACAGGCGATGAGCAATGACCTATAGCCGCCGTATAGACCGCCTCAGCCCAGCACTGATCATCGTGCTCGTTGACCAGTCGGACTCGATGGCCGAACTCATCGCAGGAGCTCAGGCATCGAAAGCCCAAGCCGTCGCAAATCATATCAACACGCTGCTGTACGAACTCATCCTCCGCTGCGCCAAGACACCCCGCGAACCACCACGCGCGTACTTCTACGTCAGCGTCCTCGGCTACTCAACGACCCCCGACGGCAGATCAATCATCGAACCCGCACTCACCGTGGCCAACGCAGACGGGGTCATCTCCACAACGGACCTCGCAACAAGCACACTTCGCGTAGAGAGCCGACACGGACCGACCGGAAGCACCATCAACTCCCCCGTCTGGATCGAGCCGGTCGGACGCGGCGGAACCCCAATGTGCGCCGCCCTCAACCGCGCCGGCCAACTCGCCGCTTCATGGGTCGCCCAACATCCAGACGCCTTCCCTCCGGTCGTCGTCAACCTCAGCGATGGCGAAGCAACCGACGGCGACCCAGCCGTCTGGGCAGGCCGATTGCGAAGCCTCTCAACCTCCGACGGCCACGTACTGTTGTTCAACCTGAACCTATCCACCGATCCGGGGACAGCGCACCTCTTCCCATCCGACATGAACGGTCTATCCAGCCAACACGCGGCCAAACTCTTCGACATGTCCAGCCCCCTGCCAGATTCCATGATCGACATAGCAAGATCACAGGGCATTGCTATCCGCCCAGGCGCACGCGGATTCGCCTTCAACGCCGACATAAAGGCGCTCACGTTATTCCTCAACGTGGGAACCAGCATCGGACGGATCGCCCGATGAGCGAAACCCGAACAGGAAAATCTTGGACACTCCCGGCAGCGATCGGCATCCTACTCGTGGGGCTCTTCGCCATCTTGCTTACTATCAGCTCGACGCTGCAACACTACTGGCCACTCCTGATCATTGCTGCCACGGCGGCAGCCGCTCCGTTCTTGATACGCGAACCGGTGACCCCGCGCCGCCGCCCGCTTCCGATTTTCACTCCGAGGACAGCTGCGGACGAAACACTGGGATCGCCGACACTTAGTGCGTCGTCAGTCACCGTGCCCAAAGCAAGCTCGACCGGCGGCGAGAACGAGGACGCGCACGCGATCGACCTCGACTCCGGCTACCTTGCCGTCGCAGACGGGGCATCCTCTTCCTTCCGCGCAGCTGAATGGTCACAATTTCTCTGCGAAGCATTTACGCAAGAACAACCACTCGGAACGATGCCTTCACAGACCTGGATCACGAACGCGACTGTCAAGTTCCGCGAATCCGCCCCGGACGACTCCGATTGGTGGAGCAATGAGGCCGCAGAACGTGGCGCACATGCTGCTTTCGCAGGCTTAGCGATCCTTCGTCACGAACAACGGTTGAGCTGGCGGGCGACCGCGATCGGTGACTGTGTTCTGGTTCATCTTAGACCAGTACTCACGGGTCAACCGCCGATAGTGACGGCGTTTCCTATTGCACACAGCGCATCGTTCCCACAGAACCCATCCCTCTTGTCCAGCGCTTCCGACGGCCACCCACCCGTCTCGTACATCGAGGGCTCTGCACAGCTCGGCGACACATGGTTGCTGATGACAGACGAACTTGCACGGTGGGCCATGCGTAGGTACGAGTCAGGGGATCCAGTCTGGACTCTCCTATCGTGTGGCACCGACGTCGACCTCACCTCCGCGATAGCAGTGGCGAGAGAATCCGGCCACATTGCCGACGATGACATGACCATCGTGCGATGCGAGGTCGTCGCTGGCCAATACTGAAATACCAGCGACCAGCAGTATTTGAGTTGACAAAATTCGGCCGGCCCGGAGTCAAGATCTTGTCGCAGCGTCGAGCTTTTGGTGGACCATCGAGAGGGCCGTGAGCGTCACGGTACCTGCGGCACGGCAGCGAGGAAGATGTGGCCGTGAACTTCTCGCCGAGGGCTCGCAACGTCGACCCCGAACCCGGCCCGGCCACCACCGCGAGTCCGCCCGCAGAGGCTGCCAATTCGCCGGGCGGGGCCTCGGGGCCGAGTGTGTTGGGGTCTGCCCCTGATCACCGCTACCTCCTCGACAACGCTCAGGCCGAGGCGGGTGAGCGGTTCGTCGCGCTGGCGGAACTGTTCGACGGCGTGACCCGCGGGCACTTTGACCGTCTGGGGGTGGGGCCGGGGTGGCGCTGCTGGGAGGTCGGGGCCGGAGGTCGCACCATCCCCGAGGCGCTCGCCGCAGCCGTCGGACCGACCGGGTATGTACTGGCGACGGACATCAACCCAGCGTGGCTGGACCCGCATGGGACCTACGAGGTACGCCGGCACGACATCGTCGCCGATCCGCCGCCGGGGAGGTTCGACCTGGTGCACGCCCGGCTCGTCCTCGTCCATGTGCCCGACCGCGCCCGAGCACTGGCAACGATGGTGGCGGCGCTGCGGCCCGGCGGCTGGCTCCTCGTGGAGGATGCGGACACCGAGCTGCAGCCATTGGTGTGCCTCGACGAAAGCGGACCGGCGCAGCGGCGAGCATGCAGGGGTAGGCGCTTGCCGAAGGCCGTCATTGCTCAGTTGCGGCAGGAAGATGCAGCTTCTCATACGGCTCCCCAGAGAGAGAGCGATCCGGACAGTGGCGTCGAGCCGATGCCGAAGTGTGGCTCGGCTGACTCTCGTGGCAGGTTTGCGGCTGCTGGGCGCCCCCGTTGTCGGTCGTGGCAGTACCGAGCGCGTCGGAGGGTCCGCCGTACTGCGACCAGAACCCCCACGCTCACGGTGAGTACGAGCCCTTGCCCTCCTCGGCAAGCTGCCAGAACGCCTTCTCGTCACCGAGACCCCGAACCATCGCGTCAGACCCATGGGCCACGACGGCACGGCCGTCTTCCTCGTAGGTGACCAGCGCGAGCAGCAGCTCCGCCCAGCGCACCAGCCGGCGTCAGCCCACCGTGTCGAGCTGTTCACGTTCGGCCAGGTCAGCAATCGCCCAGTACAGCGAGTAGTAGCGAGCGAATTGGGTCAGCGTCGAGAGGCCGGGTACGAGCGTGGCCACCATCGACAGCACCGGCGCCTCGACAGCCAGTGGGGAGCGGCCCTCTCGCTGGTCGAGCCCCTGCTGCGCCCACGCCGGACCATCGATCACAGTGCGCATCCCCACCAACGCAATTGCCCATAGCTGGTTCACCCGACTGAGCGTGACCGCGACCCTACCGAGCGAGTACTGGTCACGTGGCTCTAACGTCACTCCACCCGAGCCTTCGACGCTGATCAGCCGTTCTGATCGAGATCGGATGGGCTTCGGGGATTTGCTCGCCGACCAGTGATGCGCCGCGACCATCAGGAGCCACGATGACCGATTCGCACCTCAGCCACACCTGGAGGAGCGGCTGGCTCGGCCTCAACGCCTACGGGGTCGAGACCCACGGCTTCGTCGACCTGTCCATGGACCCGATCGGCACCGCAGAGGCCAAGATCCATTGGCTGGCTGACGACGGCGAGATCTACAGCCCGTTCCGTCTCCGCTACGCCCCTGAGCATCAGCGCGTGGATCTCCTGGCGTGCTTCGGTGACCAGCCTATGGAATCCGACGAGGACGACGAGGAGCCTACGGACGACCCTTTAGGAGGCTGGTCCCTGGAGTCTTCGGACCCGGCCCCAGGTCACCTCACCGCCACGTTGAGCATGACCACTTCCCCGGAGCAAATTTTCACCTCGCTGGCCGCGGTGCACGCGGACATGTTCGAGATCCTCGACGATTGGTACGCGGGCGCGTTGGCCTGGGATCATCGCTGGATGGCAGGACCAGGACCCGCCGAGCTCTGGCGGCCGGCCGGGCCGGCGGGCGTATCCGACCGGTTCTCCAGCCGACCCTGCCCGCCGCCCGATCTGGACTCCTGACCGCTGGGCGACAGCATTTCAGCGGCACGGTGCGCCGCCCGTAACGTGCGGGCCCGAGGAGCCGACGGAGGTAGTAATGATCGACGTGCCCACACTGATCGGCAAGTACACCGTCGATCGCGAGCTCGGCTCCGGTGGCATGGGCGAGGTCTTCCTCGCCTACTCCCCCGCCGGCGATCCGGTGGCGGTCAAGCTGATCCGCGCCGACCGCCTCGATCCTGTCACCCGCGCCCGCTTCGAGAAGGAAGCGCTCATCGCCCGCACCGTCGTGGGCACCAATCGCGTGGCGCGGTTCCTGGACGCCGACCCCTACGCCGACCGTCCCTGGCTCGCGATGGAGTACGTGCCGGGCACCACGCTGGCCTCGCACGTGGAGGCCCACGGCCCGCTGCCCGCTGCGCTGGTGGCCAGCCTGGGCGCGTTGCTGGCGGAGGGGCTGGCGGTTGTACACGCCACAGGGTTGCTGCACCGCGACATCAAGCCCCAAAACGTGATCATGGGCGAGTACGGTCCCGTTCTGATCGACTTCGGGCTCGGGGCCTTCCTCGACGCGGCCACGGACACCCTCTCGCACAGTGGGATGATCATCGGAACCATTCGCTACATGCCACCTGAGCAGGCTGGCGGGCAGATCCAGCTCACTCCCGCGGCCGATGTCTACGGGCTGGGCGCTGTGCTGCTGTATGCGGGCACCGGACACCATCCCTACGACGGTTCGCGGTGGGAGGCGATCGCCGGCCAGGTCTCCGATCCTCGGCAGGGGGCGGATCTGCATGGCCTGCCCGATCCCTTGGTTCCGATGATCTCGTCGATGCTGGCCCACGATCCAGCGAGCCGGCCAACCCTCGAGGCAGTCACGGCGGCCTGCACGGAGCTGCTTGCCACGCTGCGGACATCCGCGGTGCAAGCACGGCACGCCCTGATCGATCGAACGGCCGTTGACCCGCCACTGGCTCCGATCCCTCCGCCGCCACGGATCGAGGACCCGCCCGCGGACGCCGACGACGCACTCGACGTCCGCCCGGATCCCCCCGTGGTTCCCGACGTGGAGGAGCCGGCCCCGACCGGCGGCAGGCGTCCCGCATCGCAACGGGTGGCCGACGACCTGCGCAGGCGCTACGCAACCCGAGCCGACCTCTAGCCAGATCGGTACCGTGCCCAGATTCGACGAATGGAGCATCACGTGAGTGGGGGGACGGACGGGGGCGCGACGCCGGAGGCCACGACCGGGTTCGCTCCCGGCGCCCAGGTCCGGGTCCGCGACGAGCAGTGGCTGGTCAAGAAGGTCGTCGCCACGCGGTACGACGGGTGGATGCTGGAGGTCTATGGTGTCTCGTCGTTCGTCCGCGACACCGAAGCGGTCTTCTACACGAAGATCGACCACGTCGAGGTGCTCGACCCGAGCCGCACCCGCCTCGTCGGCGACGACTCCGCCCACCACCGCCGCGCGCGCCTCTACCTCGAAGCCGTGATCCGCAAGACCGCCCTTCCCCAGACCGAGCACGGCCTAGCGCTGTCGGAAAGCTTCCTGATGGACAGCCAGACCCATCAGCTCCGCCCGGCGGAGCTCGCCCTCTCGATGCGCAATCCGCAGCCCCGCATCCTCATCGCCGACGTGGTCGGGCTGGGCAAGACCCTCGAGATCGGGTTGTTGTTGGCCGAGCTGATCCGGCGCGGTCGCGGGGAGCGCATTCTCGTGGTCTCCCCCGCGCATGTGCTGGAGCAGTTCCAGCGCGAACTGTGGACGAGGTTCTCCATCCCCCTGGTGCGCCTTGACTCCACCGGCATCCAGCGCCTGCAGCAGGAGATCCCCGCCGGCCGCAACCCCTTCGCCTACTTCAAGCGGGCGATCATCTCCGTGGACACGCTCAAGAGCGAGACCTACGCCCACCATCTCGGCAGCACGGACTGGGACGCCGTCGTCATCGACGAGTCGCACAACCTCGTGAACGCCGGCACCCGCAACAACACGCTCGCCCGGACGCTGGCCCGTCACACCGACGCCCTGATCCTCGCCTCCGCCACCCCGCACAACGGGGACGCGGAGTCGTTCGCCGAGCTGATCACGATGCTCGACGAGGCGGCGATCGCGGATCCGAAGCAGTACGACGTGAAGAATTTGGAGCATTTGTACATCCGGCGGACCAAGACCTCGCCGGAGGTGCGCGACTCGCTCAAGGGGTCATGGGCCGATCGTGGCCCGTCGCTGCCAGTGCCGGCCGCGGCGTCGGCCGCCGAGCGCGCGGTTCTGCAGGAGCTCGCCACCCGCTGGATCACGCCGGAGAAGTCGGTCAACGACCGCGCGCTGTTCTCGTGGACGCTGTTCAAGTCGTTCCTGTCCTCGCACAAGGCGCTACTGGCGACGATCGCCACACGGCTCACCACCACCGAGAAGGCCGGGCCGAGCCGCGAGCGGGCCGCCCTGACCGACCTCCAGACCCTCGCGCAACGGATCGACGGTTCGGCCAAGCTAGAAGCCCTCGTGGAGGTTCTCCAGAAGCTGGGGGTGGGGCCGGACTCGGATACCCGGGTGGTGGTGTTTTCCGAGCGCATCCCCACGCTGACGTGGCTCGCGGATGTGGTGCCGCAACGGTTGGGCTTCCCGGCGAAGGCCGCGATCGACGAGAAGAAGCCGTGGAAGCAGTACGGCGGCGCCGTCGAGCTCATGCACGGCGACGCCACCACCGTCGACGACCAGAAGAAGACGATCAGCGACTTCGGCCTGCGCGAGCACCCCATCCGCATCCTGTTCACCGGCGATGTCGCGTCCGAGGGCGTCAACCTGCACAACCAGTGTCACCAGCTCGTGCACTACGACCTGCCGTGGTCGCTGATACGCATCGAGCAACGCAACGGTCGCATCGACCGCTACGGGCAGCACACCTCACCGGAGTTCCGCGCGATCCTGATGACCAGCGACGTCGAGATTCCCGGCCCGGACGGCGAGCCACGGCCGTTCGACGACCGTCTCGTCGGTGCGAAGCTGCTGGCCCGGGAGGAGGAGGCGCACCGCATCGAGGGCTCGGCCGAAGCCGTCACCGGTCTCTACCGGCCCAAGGAGGAGGACGGCCGCCTCACCCGCGACCTGATCATCGGACGCACGGTGGAGGCGTCCCTGGACCGCACACCCGGATCCGGGCTGCTGGCCGACCTGCTGGGCACCGTCAGCGCCGGGCCGGTCGATGCCGACGTGGCCATGGCCGACGTGCCGTCGCTGTTCGACTCCACCGCCGAGTACTTCGACGAGGCCCTGCGCCAGATCTGCCCGACCGGCCCCGAGGACGAGCTGTCGCTGCGCCGCGACGACGACGGCACCATCGCCTTCGTCCCGCCGCCCGACCTGGCCTACCGCTTCCGGTCGCTGCCGCGCTCCTACCTGCAGGAGCAGGGCATCCTGAGGCGACTGGTGATGACGTTCTCGAAGCAACTGGCCGACAAGCGGCTGCAGGCCGCTCGCGACTCTTCGAAGACACAGTGGCCCAACGTCTGCTACGTCTCCCCCGTGCATCCGGTGCTCGACTGGATCACCGACAAGGCGCTCGCCTCGATCCGTCACGACGAGGCGTTCGTGCTGGCCGCCGACGTCGACGCCCCGGTGTTTCTCGTGCAGGGCATCTGTTCCAACGCGGTGGGACGCCCGACCGTCGTCGAGTGGATGGCCGTGCGCGGGCTGCCGGACCACCCGCAGGTCGAGCCGATGGACGCGGCGTTCCTGCGTCGCTGCGGGATGGACCCGGAGATGCCCGGACGCGCTCGACCCCACGCCGCCGAAATTCTCCAAAGGCTTGTGCCACGCGCGATCGAGGTGGCCCGACAACATCTGGCCGAGCAGGAGGGTGAGTACGCCGCGCGCGTCGAGCAGGTGCTGAAGCCCTACGAGGAGCGGGTGCAGGTGTGGCGGCAGGCGGCACTGTTCGGGGCCGACGCCGAGACGGTCAACCGCACGGCCGAGCGGCGCCATGCCCTCGTCGAATCACTGCGCACGTCCGGCGCCCCCATGCTCCGGCTGCTGGCCGTACTGGAGCCCCTCCGATGAGCGCCGAGTTCGACTCGTTCACCAACCGCGGTGAGTACCTGGCCGCGCACTACTTCGCCGAGCAGATGCGCACCGACCTGGCGAAGGGCCTGTTCGACACCTGGGCCATGCGCGAGGGCGACGACCGGCACATGGCCGAGACGCCCCGGGAGAGCGTGCGCAAACTGCGTGGCGAGTACCTCAAGTCGGAAGTCCGCACGTTCTTCGCGGAGTCCACGGCGCGTGATGCCGACGCCGGGGACGACGCACGCGTCCACACCCACGGCACGCCGGGCTGGATCAAGACGCTGACGGAGTGGCATCGCCGCGTGCTCCGCGCGCTGGGTTTCGCCGACGGTTCCCAGCAGCTGTCGGTGCACCGCGCGGGTCGCGAACACCTCGTCGAGGTCGCGTGGCACGGCGAGGGCATCGTGGCGCTCGACTGCGGATGGGCGTCACTCACCGACTCGGTGCTCGACGCGGGCGGCCCGGGGAGGCTGCTGCACCCGCTGCGGGTGAGCGCGAGCGAGTCGTACGAGACGGGCGCGGCGCTGGCGAGCTGGCTGTTCGGGAGCGAGCTCGGTGCGCCCGGCGGCGACCCACCGCGCTTCGTGCTGCTGCTGTGCGGCGGGGTGGTAATGCTCGCCGACCGCCAGTCCTGGGCCGAGGGCCGTTTCCTCGCCGCCAACCTTGACACCGCCCTGGAACGCAACGACCGCAGGCAGCTCGGCGAGCTGGCCACGATCGCCGCGCTGTTCAGCCACGACCTGCTGGCGCCGCGCAAGGACGGCAAGGGCCCGCTGATCGACACATTGCTGCACGCGTCGACCAACAACGCCGTGGGCGTGACCGGCGAGCTACGTGACGGCCTGCAACGCTCGGTAGAGATCATCGCGAACGAGGTATTGGCCCGGCTCGACGCCGCCGGTGTGGAGCCGGCCGCGATCGAGAACCGGCGGATGCCGTTCGCCCGCGAGCTGACCCGCGAGACGCTACGCTACCTCTATCGCGTGCTGTTTCTCCTTTACGCCGAGGCCCGCCCCGAGCTGGGGATCTTGCCCTCCGACGATGCCTCTTACGAGGCCGGCTACTCGGTCGCCCGCCTACGTGACCTGGTGGAGCGCGACGAACAGCTCGTCGAGGAGGAGGCCCGCAACGGGTTCCACCTGTTCGAGTCCCTCAATCTGCTGTTCCGGAAGGTCAACGAGGGTCACCGGTACCTGGACGACGGCTCCGAGGACGACGCCCTCCCCGGCGAGGACCGCGGCCTTCGCTTCGAGCCGCTGCGCAGCGAGCTGTTCGAGCCGAAGTCGATCCGGCTGATCGGCACCGGTGTCGACGTCGGTGACCACCCGCTCGACCTGCGGCTGCGCAACGCTGCGCTGCACGAGGTGCTGCGCCTGCTGACGAAGAAGAAGGGGGCGCGGCGCAGCGAGCGCGGCGGATTCATCTCCTACCGCAACCTGGGTATCAACCAGCTCGGTGCGGTGTACGAGGGCCTTATGTCCTACACCGGTATCATCGCCGCCGAGGAGTTGTGCGAAGTCGCGAAGCGCGGCGAGCCGGAGAAGGGCTCGTGGCTGATCCCCGCGCACCGGCAGAGCGATTACCCGGAGAACACGCTGGTCACCTACAACCAGCACGACATCCAGCGCGGCCTGCGCGGGCCCAAGCGCTACCGGCCCGGCACCTTTGTATACCGCTTAGCTGGGCGGGATCGGGAGACCTCCGCGTCCTACTACACGCCCGAGTCGCTGACGAAGGTCACCGTCGAGCTCACCCTCAAGCACCGCCTCGACCAGGAGACCGGCCCGGACGGCAAGCCGGTCCGGACCCGCGCGGCGGAGCTGCTGCACTACACGATCTGCGAGCCGGCGCTGGGCTCCGGGGCGTTCCTCAACGAGGCGATCAACCAGGTGGCCGAGGAGTATCTGCGCCGACGCCAGGACGAGCTCGGCATCTCCATCACCGCGGCCGACGCGTTGACGGAGAAGCAGCGGGTGAAGGCCTACATCGCCCTGCATAACGCGTACGGCGTGGACCTCAACGCCACCGGCGTCGAGCTGGCGGAGGTCTCGCTGTGGCTCAACACCATGCACCCCGGCATGCAGGCCCCGTGGTTCGGGCTGCACCTGCGGCGCGGTAACTCATTGATCGGCGGCCGGCGCGCCGTGTACTCGGGCAAGGACCTCCTTCCGCCGGCGAAGGAGTGGCTGAAGGCGAAAGGCGGCCTCGCCCCGACCCCGTTGCCGTTCCCGACGGCGCTCCCGGACGGCGCGGTGCACCAGTTCCTGCTTCCCAGCCCCGGCTGGGCCGCCGTGGCCGGGTCCGCGGAGGCCAAGAAGCTCGCAGAGGTACCGGTCAAGGCGCTCGCCTCATGGAAGAAGGGCTTCCTGCAGCGCCCGACGAAGAAGCAGTACGACCGACTGAGGGGCGCCGCGCGGCGCGTCGAGTACCTGTGGAAGCTCGTGGCCCGACGCATGGAGATCTCCGAAGGCGCGATCGCCCGGCGCATCCCGGTCTGGGGTGCTGACCCCGCCGACCCCGAGTTCGCCTTCCTGCAGCGGTCGCAGGAGCCGGTAGCCAAGGAGCAGGTGTTCGCCGATCTCTTCCACGCCGTAGACGCTCCCTACTGGCGGCTCAAGAAGGTGATGGACGCCTGGTGCGCGCTGTGGTTCTGGCCGGTCGGGAGCACCGGCCTGCTCGACGGAACCGACTCCGCTTACACCGACCGCCCCATCGAGCAGAGCCCCGCCGCCCTGCGTGCGCTCCTCACCCAGGCGGCGCCGGAGCAGGAGATCGTGCACGAGGTGCCCGCGCTGTTCACGGTGACCGGCGAGCAGCTCAGCCTGGCCGACGCCCAGCACGTCGTGGTCGAGACCGAGCGCGCACGCCCGCTCTCGAAGCCGAAGAAGGTCCGGCCGGTCCGCCGTGCGGTGATCCCGCTGGTCGAACTGGACGACTGGCTCGACTTCCTGGAGTCGATGCTCGGCACCGACGACGTGCCTGGGAAGGACAGCCTGATCGACCAATTCGAGACCCTGGACCAGCTCACAGACTACGAGGACCAGCTCCCCGGCTGGATGGGCATGGACGTCGGAGACCCGGAACAGCGCTTCCCGTGGCTGCACGAGGTGCGCGAGATCGCTGACGCTCAAGGCTTCCTGCACTGGGAGTTGGAGTTCGCCCGTGTCTTCACCGAGTCCGGAGGCTTCGACCTGCAGGTGGGCAACCCGCCCTGGGTGCGGCCGCGCTGGAACGAGGACGCAGTCCTCGCCGAACACGAGCCGTGGTTCGAACTGGAGGACAAGGCCTCCACCACCAACAAGGTCCAGCGACGTGAGGAACTGTTGGCTTCACCCGCGGTGCTCGCCTACGTCCTCGGGGAACAGACGAGCACGAGCGCACAGGTCGCGCTCCTCGGATCGCCGCAGATCTACCCGCTGCTAGCCGGCACCCAACCTGACCTATACCGGGCGTTCATGTGCCAGACGTGGGACCATTCCGCTTCTGTCGGCACAGTCGGGCTCGTCCACCCCGACACCCACTTCACCGGCGACAAGGAAGGCCGGCTTCGGGCCGCGGCCTACCGACGACTCCGAATCCATGGGGACTTCGTCAACTCCGGGCAACGCTTCTTCCCCGAGCCAGTCGGACACACTGCACACTTCGGTGTGCACATCTACAAACAGCCGTCCGATATCGACTTCGAACACCTATCGTGGCTCGTCTCCGTCGACGCTTTTCGCTACTCAGCTGATGACGACGGATCGAGCGAGGTACCGGGGATCCGGTACCTCAACGCAGAGTTTGATGAGCGCCCCCACAAGAAGCGGGTTGTTCGAGTCAACCCGGATCTGCTTGCGGTCTGGCAGCGCCTTCTCGGCGAGACGGACGTCCCTATCGACCAGGCCCGACTGTTGTTCCCGGTCAGCACCGCCGAGGCAGCCGCCATCGAGGCTCTCGCGAACTATCCCGTGCGCTTAAGCGTTTTTGCGCCGCAAATCAGCTCCGGTTATCACGAAAGCGGAGCAAAGAAGGCTGACCTCATCGACTACAATCGCTTAGATGCGGCGAGCCGCCGCGAGTACCAGCCCGATTCGTGGCGTCGGGTAGTCCTCAAAGGCACGCAGCTCAGCGTGGCAACTCCGATATTTAAGCGACATGACGCCAACAGCAACGATCCTTACGGAACGAATCTGGCCGATCTCCCACCTGACTTTGTGCCCGACACGGAGTACGTGCGTCCACCCGATCGGTCAGCCGCCTACATCGCGGCGCAAGACCGCTGGATCGACCACCGGACCCTTGCCCGGCTACGGAACGATAAGAGAGCGCTGGTGCGCGCTCGGCAGCGGATCGCCGAAGCAGATGGCATCCCTGAATCGCAAGTCGACCCAAGCAGGATTGACGCCCTGCTCATTAATCGCGCCCGACGGCGTTACTCGAGCTTCCACCGGATTGCTTGGCGAGAAATGATCGCACCCAACACCGAACGCAGCTTCTACCCAGCTCTCCTTCCCCCAGGACCAGCCCATACCCACGGGGTCCGCAGTGCGTGGATCTCGAATAACCGGACCACCGCGTTGATGGCTGGGCTATGTGCCGGCCTGCCGATGGACTACCTGCTTCGCGCGACAGGCACGGGCCACCTCGATGTGGGGCGTGCAAACGGCCTGCCTGCAGTATCTGCAGGGCATCCATTGGAGTCGGCGCTTCTCATCCGCACCCTGCGTCTGAACTGTCTTACCACCGCCTACTCACGGCTGTGGGCCGAGCTCTACGACCACACATGGCCGGGTTACGAAGGCTGGGCCCTCGAATGGCCCGGCCTACAACCGCTCCACGATGTAGGCCCGTCCTGGCGACCCGATACGCCGCTTCGCTCCGAGCGGGCCAGGCGCTCCGCGTTGGTCGAGATCGATGCGTTGGTCGCAGTCTGGCTCGGTATGGACGCCGAGGCCCTCATCGCCGCCTACAAGGGCCGGTTCCCGGTACTCCAGAAGTACGAGGCCGTCACGTGGTTCGACGTTGACGGTTGGAAGCTCGCCGGGAACGCGCGCACCATTGGGCAGCTCCAGACCAAGCAGTCATGGGCGCAGTTCCAGGCCCACCTTGCGGACCCCAACTCCGCTTCCCCGCCTGAGGGCTACACCGCTCCCTTCCACAAGGCCGACCGCGAGCGGGAGATGCGGGAGGCGCACGCCGTCTTCCAGGCCCGGCTCGACGCCGCCGTCGCCCGCGGTGAGTGGGACCCGATTACGCAGGAGGTGCCCCACCCGTGAGACCGACGCTCGAAGCCCGGGGGCTGAAGGAGAGCCTGTTGCAGTACCTCTCCACCACATACGCCCTGTCCGACGAGGGCGCGCGGGAGTCGCTGCACCGCTTCCTGGGCAACGAGGACGCCGGCATGTTCCGGGGCCCGTTCTTGCGCATCCGCACCCCGTTCACCGCGGACGACGAGAGCTGGCGGGAGCTGCTGGACTGGCGGCGCGACGGCTTCGCGCCCTACGCCCACCAGGCCGCGGCGTTCGCGCGTCTGAGCTCCGCGGGCGGACGTACTCCGCAGCCCACGCTCGTTACCACCGGCACCGGGTCGGGCAAGACCGAGGCGTTCCTCTACCCCGTGCTCGACCACTGCGCGCGGGAACGGGCCGCTGGGCACCAGGGCGTGAAGGCGGTGTTCCTCTACCCGATGAACGCGCTGGCCACCGACCAGGCGCAGCGCATCAACGGCCTGCTCGTCGGGGAACCCGCGCTGCAGCGTCTACAGGGTGGGCTCTACATCGGTGACCGGGCCGCCACCCGCTACGAGAAAGTGTTCACCGACCGCTCCGATATGCGGGTCACCCCACCCGACATCCTGATCACCAACTATAAGATGCTCGACCTCCTGTTGCAGCGCTCGGCCGATCGCGAGCTGTGGGCCGACGCCAACATCCGCTACATCGTCGTCGACGAGTTCCACACCTACGACGGCGCGCAGGGCACCGACGTGGCGATGCTGCTGCGCCGCCTCGCCGCCGCGGTCGGCACGCCCGAGGAGGGTCGGCCGCTGGGCCCGATGTGCCCGGTCGCCACCTCGGCCACCCTGGGCTCAGGCACCGACTCCGACGGCCGGCGCAGCCTGCTCGAGGTGGCCACCGACGTCTTCGGCACCCCGTTCACCGACGATGCGGTGATCGGTGAGAACCGGCAGTCCGTGGAGGAGTTCCTGCCGCCCACGGCGTGGAATCCGATGCTGCCGGTGCCGTCTCCCGACCAGCTCGCCGCGCTGCCCGATCCCACGACAGACGCCGGGGCACTGGCCGACCTCGTCGAGGCCGTCACCGGCACGCGCGATCCTGACCCGTTCGTCCTGGCGGAGAACCTGGCCCGGCACTCGCTCACCTACGCGGTGATGAAGGCGCTCGATGGTCGAGTCCGCACGAGCGGCGAGGTCCTCGATCTGCTGTGGCGCTCCGGCGCACCGACCTGGGCGCAGACGATCACGCATCAGCCCGAGGTGGCGGCCGTCGCGCTCGCCCGGGTCGTCGCGTTGCTGTCGATCGCGCGCGTGCCCGGGGCGACCGGCGGTCTGCCGAGCCCATTCGTGCACGTCGAGGTGCACCAGTGGGCGCGGTCGGTCTCCCGGCTGGTCCGCGGCGTGCTGCCGTGGCCGCGCGCGGAGTTCCGCTGGGACACCCCGGGCGTCACCGACGGGTCGGGCGCCTTCCACGCCCGCAACGCGCCGCTGACCGTCGTGACGTCCGGCCAGAGCGCCAACCTGTTCCTGCCCGCGGTGTATTGCCGCGACTGCGGTCGCTCGGGGTGGGCAGTGTTCTCCCCGGAGAGCGACGACCAGGCCGTGCAGTTCGAGACCCACCGCATCCGGCGGGCGTCGACGAGCCAGGACAAGGTGCGCGTCCGCAACCTCATCGCGGCCACCGACCGCGAGGCCCGCGAGGGCTCTGGCGTCGCGCCGATGGCCGTCGCCGGGGCAGCGCTCGGCCACACGGGCGGCGGCGTGCTGATGGTGCTCGACGGCCCCGACTACCGGCTGCGGCTCCCTAACCCGCGTGGAGACTACGACACTGAGACCCACGAGCCCCGCCTCACCGCGCGCGACGCCGCGTTCGTGTTGGCCACCCTGGGCGACAACGCCAACACCGCGGCGGCCGAGGACTGGTGCCCGGCGTGCGGGGAACGCAACGCCATCCGCTACCTCGGCACCGGCGCCGCCGCCATGGCCTCGGCGTCGATCACACAGCTGTTCACCGGCGGCGAGCTGGACGAGGACATCGACGAGGACAAGACGTTGATGTTCAACGACTCGGTGCAGGACGCTGCGCACCGGGCCGGGTTCGTCGCCAGCCGCTCGTACACGTTCTCACTGCGCGCGCTGCTCACCAACCACCTCGTCGAGGACGGCCCCACCGCACTCAACGATTTGATCGCCGACGTCGTCGCGGCCACGACCGACCCGCGCACGCTGGCGGCAGTGGTACCGGCCGATCTGCACGACCACCGCGGTGTCCCCCGCTTGCTCTCGGGCGACAAGCGCGGCGATTCACTCAAGACCTGGCAGCTCATCGGGGAGCGGCTCGCGTTCGAGACGCTGATGGAGTTCGGGTTCCGCTCCCGCAACGGGCGCACCCTCGAGCTGACCCGCACGGCGGCCGCGCAGGTGCGCATCCCCGATCCCGACGCCGCGATCGCGATCGTCCGGTCCGTGCACCTGGAGCTCAGCGGCGTCGCACCCGCAGCCCAGGACGACGCGCGCTACCTCGCGTTCCTCCGCGTCCTGTTGGAGCGGCTGCGCACCCGCGGCGCGCTGAACCACCGGTGGCTCAGCGGCTACCTCACCGAGGCCGGGACCAGCCGCTACCAGATATGGGGCGGCCGACCGCTGGGCATGAAGGCCTTCCCCAAGGGGGTGGGCGCGCCGCGGTTCCTGCTGGCCCAGCCGAAGAAGGGCAGCGAGTTCGACGTCGCCGCCGGCCGGTTGACCTGGTACGAGCGGTGGGCGCAGCGCTGCCTGGCGATCACCCGCGAGCAGTCCCCGGAGCTGTGGAACCGGCTGCTGCCCGAACTGGCGGCGGCGGGACTCGTGGCCACCCGCACCCCCAACGACACCTCTGTGCGGATCTACGGCCTGCAACCAGGCCACGTCGACGTCAGGTTGCTCACCGACGAGGGCGTGAACGCGGCGTTCGTGCGCTGTCCGGTGTGCGCGTGGGAACAGACGGTGCACCCGGACCTGCACGCGCAGTGGCACGGCCAGCCCTGCCCGTCCTACCGCTGCCACACCGGCCGGCTGGTGGCGGGAACGCGTCCCGCGGCTCTCGGGATGCACCACCGCGACCGCGACTACCGCTCCGACTACTACCGGCGCCTCTACCGCCGAGCGGGGACCTACCAGATCGTCACCGCCGAACACACCGGACTTCTGACCCGCCCGCAGCGCGAACGGGTGGAGGCGGCGTTCAAGGACGGCAAGGGATTCAGCGACCCCAACGTCCTGTCGTGCACCCCGACGCTGGAGATGGGCATCGACATCGGCGACCTGTCAGCCGTGGTGCTGGCCGCCCTGCCCCGGCGGCCCGCCAACTACGCGCAGCAGGTCGGCCGGGCCGGGCGGCGCACCGGCAACGCGTTCCTGCTCACCATCCCCGACCGCAGCCGCCGCGACCAGTACTTCCTCGACGAGCCGCTCGAGATGATCGCCGGGCTGATCGTGCCGCCGGGCTGCTACCTGTCGGCCGTGGAGATCCTGCGCCGCCAGTACCTCGCGCACCTGCTCGACCTCGCAGCCGGCGGTCGCCTCATCCGACCGGACGGGCGTCCACTCGCTGCGCTCCCCCCCAAGGCCCCCGCCCTGTTCGGCCCGTCCGGCTACCTGGCCGACCTCGTGGACGCCGCCATCGCGGACGGAGAAGCGCTGGTCACGGCATTTCTGGCCCTGTTCCCGACCGGCGTCAACCCCTCGGCTGCCGACGACCTGCGCGACTACGCGACGAGCGGCCTGCGCGGCGCCGTCGAGGACGCGGAGCAGGCTTGGCGACACATCGAGGACGGCCTGCGGGCCCGTCTCCGGCTGGTCGACGACGCGCACGGCGAGCTGCACGACTCCGATCCGGATCAGGCGCGGCAGAAGGCCGAGCTGGACGCCGAGCGGCGCACCGTCGGCAAGCGGCTGGGCCGCCACGGCGACACCGACGCCCAGAGCGCGCTGTGCGATCTCGGGCTGCTGCCCAACTACGCACTCAGCGACGCGGCGACCACCCTCAACGCCACCCTCTACTGGTCCGACGGTCCCGACCCCGCCAGCGGCCGGGAGCGCTTCACCTCGAAGCTGTTCGCCTACGACAGGCCCCAGCGCTACGCGCTCTCCGAACTAGCGCCGGGCAACACGTTCTACGTCAACGGGTTCAAGCACGAGATCACCGGCATGGAGATCGGCACCGCCGACAGGCCGGAATGGCGCCACTGGCGGTTCTGCCCGGACTGCGGCCACGTCCGCACCGAGAACGCCCGCGAGGACCGCACCGCGTGCCCGCGATGCGGCAGCTCCCGCATCGCCGACGACGGGTCGTGCCTGCACCAGGTGGTGGAGCCCACCGTCGCCACCTCCCGCGGCAAGCGCGAGGACGCCCGTATCGGCGACGAGCGCGATGACCGTGACCAGCGCTTCTACACCGTGATCGACGCCGTCGACATCCCGCTGGAGCAGATCGAGAAGGGCTCCTGGCGGCACACCACGGCCACGTTCGGCGTCGACTTCTGCCGCAGCGCGGTGATCCGACGCATCAACGTCGGGCAGACCCGCTTTGACCAGAAACCGCAGGACGCCCTCGCCGGACAGACAGTTCGGCTGAGCCCGTTCCACGTCTGCACGAGCTGCGGCGCGGCCACCGCCGACGGAAAGCCGGTGTTCGACCACGACACCGACGCCGTCGACTCCTCCGCCGCCCGCAACCCGACGACAAAACACCACCAGCCCTGGTGCCCGCTGCGGCGCGGAGCCAAAGCCGACACGGTGGTGCAGGAGCCGGTGCTGCTCGCCCATCAGCTCCGCACCGAGGCGCTGCGTGTGTTGCTGCCCGCCGCCACGGTCCTCGTCGACGAGAAGATCCACTCGTTTCGGGCGGCGCTGCGCCTCGGCGTCGACCGGCACTTCGGCGGCGATCCACAGCACCTCGACACCACGCTGGCGTCCATGCCGGACAAGGCGACCGGCGCGAAACGGCACTTCCTGGTGCTGTTCGACCGGCTCCCCGGCGGCACCGGGTACCTGCACCGGCTCGTGCAGCCCGACGCATTCCGCGACACGCTCGTCGAAGCCCGCCGGGTACTGCTCGCCTGCCCGTGCCAGGGCGAAGGCCGACGCGCCTGCCACCGCTGCCTGCACCGGCACACCGAGGAACGCCACCAGGACATCGTGTCCCGCCGGGAAGCCCTCGACATCCTCGGCGACCTGCTGGGCCCGGTCGACGAGAACGGCGACTCCCTCAGCGACGGTTGGGCCACCACCACGCTCGACCACACCGGCCTGATCGGCCTCGACAAGCAGGTCGAGTCCGACCTGGAGGCCCGGTTCCTCGCCGCCCTGCGCGACCGGATCGCCACCGACGACGACGCCGTACTCGACGAGGACAGCGCGTCGAGCGGCTACCTGCGTTTCACCGACCCCGACGGGGTGGTGCGCTGGCGGCTCACCGCCCAGCAGGACCTCGGCCACACCGTCACCGACTTCACGTTCCAGCGCGTCGACGGGCCGCCCGCCACCGTCACCGTCTACCTCGACGGCCGCCGGAACCACGCCTCGCGCGACCGCAACCGGATCGCCGAAGACGCCGAGAAACGCACCCGGCTACGCGCCGAAGGGCGCACCGTCTTTCAGCTCACCTGGGACGACATCGACCTGTTCGAGAAACGCACCACCCGCGCCGAGCCGGTGTGGCCGCCCTACCTCGGGCTCGCCCAGCAGCGGGCCAAGGAGACCTACGAACAGTTCGGCGGCTCCCGCGCCCACCTGGCCGACGCCGTTTTCGTCAACCCGATGGACACCCTGCTCGCCTACCTGCGCGAACCGGACCCCACGGTCTGGGCGAGGCGTGCGTCCGCCGCGGTGGCCGGGCTGACCGTCGGCGCCTCGGTCGTCGCGTCCGGGGTCGACCGGACCGGCGCGGGCACGGCCCTGCGCGCCGCACTGGCCGGGCACCCGGCGCCCGTCGGTGGCCCCGGACCGATCCACGTCCTGCGCACCGTCGACGGGTCGGGGCTCCCGCTGGTGCACGCGATCGACGCAACCACTCCCGAGCACCTGACCTGGACGGCGATCGCGGTCCTCGACGACGGTGACGCCGTCCTGGACACCGACGCGCACGCGCAGGCCTGGCGGGCGTGGTTGTACTGGTCGAACCTGCTGCAGTTCCTCGACCACGCCGGCGGCGGCGGGGTGCAGCTGGCCACGAGCCGCGCCGCCCAGTTCGCCGTCGAGACATTGGCGGTCTGCCGCGGAGCGACCGCCTCCAATGTCGTGGATCCGGCAGTGGCACCCGCACCCGCCGAGAACCGCGACGCGGCGTGGGACGAGGACATCCTGCCGCTGCTCGACGACGATGAGGAGTCGATGATCCGACTCGCACGGGTGCTCGCCGAACACGGCAAGCGTGCCCCCGTGTTCGGCCACGAACTCGGAGAGAACCGTTGGCTGGTCGACTTCGGGTGGCCTGCGGAAAATCTCCGGATCGGGGCGCGGAACAGCAACGGCGCGCACGACGAGGAGGCGCTGCGACGCGACGCGGCCTACCGCGCGGCGGGCTGGACCATCCGCAGCGCCACCGAATGGCTCGACCATCTCGATGCATTGCTCGAACGGCTTCCCGACGCAGAAAGTGGTGCCCGATGACCGCCCGGCTGAGCCTCCACCACAAGGCCGAAGCGGAGATCTACAAGCTCGAACGCTCGGTCAAGGGCGCCTTCTACGACTTCTGCCACGACTTCCGGAACAACCCGGACCACCCCGGCCTGGACCTCAAGCCACTCAAGGGCAACCGAGATATCTTCCGGGCCAAGGTCAATTCTTCGTTCCGCGCGTTGCTCGTGCGCGCTGGCGTCGACGCCAGCGGCACGCAGAGCTGGCTGGTGATCGCCGTACGGGACCGCAAGAACGTCTACGAGGAGCTGACGGTCGCGGTCAACCGGGTCACCGGCGAGATCGAGTTCGTAGATCTCGCGGTGGTCGGGGACAGCGTCCTGCGCCGCGCCGGGGTCACCCTCACCCCCACCGAACCGGAGACCGTCGAGACCCCGACCCAGCACGTGCCGCCGGCCGAGCCCGTCGTGCCGTTGCTCGCCGGCGTCACCGCCGACGAGCTGCGCGGGCTCGGGGTGGCCGAGCCACTGGTCGAGCTCGCGCTGACCGTCGCCGACAGCACCGAGCTCGATCAGCTCGTCGCCGACGCCCCGCTGCTCAGCAAGGACGTCCTCTACGGGATTGCCGCCGGCATGAGCGTCGAGGAGGTCCGGACTGAGATCACCGCTCCCGTCGCGGTGGAGCTCGCCGACGCCACAGATCTGACCGCAGCCATGGCGCGCACCACCGTGATGACAGTGGACGACGACATCCGGGCGGTCATCGAAGGCGGCGACTTCGGTGCCTGGAAGATCTTCTTGCACCCCACCCAGTCCACGCTCGTCAAGCGCCGCTACAACGGGCCCGCACGGGTATCCGGTGGCCCCGGCACCGGCAAGACCATCGTGGCGCTCTACCGCGTCAAGCACCTTGTCGAACAGCTGGAACCGGGCAGCACGAAGCCGATTCTGCTCACGACGTTCACCAAGAACCTCACCACCGACCTGCGTGCCCGGCTATCGCTCCTCCTTGAACCCGACCAGCTCGCACGCGTCGACATCGCGCACATCGACCAGCTCGCCGCGCGGGTACTCAGCGAGAACGGCGGCCCCGGATCGCGCAGGCGCCGGATCGACGACGTCCAGGCCCTCGGCATCCTGCGCCAGGTGCTGGCCGAGATCGGCGACCAGCGCTGGACCGCCGAGTTCCTCCTCGAGGAATGGGACCAGGTCGTCCTCGGCCAGTCACTCGGCAGCCGCAAGGACTACTTCGACGCCCGCCGAGCCGGCCGCGGCAGATCCCTCACCCGCCCCGAACGCAATCAGGTGTGGAAGCTGCTGGAGCAGTTGACGGCCCGCCTCGACCGCGACGGCGTCGAGACATGGGGACAGGCCTCCGAGCGGGCCGCCCGCTACGAAGCGGCACGCGCCGCCATGATCACCGAGAACGGTGAACACAATGGCGAGAGCTCCGGCACCCGCTACCGGCGCCACCGCTACCTCCATGTCGTCGTCGACGAAGCCCAGGACCTCAGTGCCGCCCACTGGACCATGCTCCGCGCCATGGTCCCCCCCTCCCCCGACGACATGTTCATCACCGGCGACACACACCAACGCATCTACGACAACCGCGTCACCCTCGGCACCGTCGGCATCCACATCCGCGGCCGATCCTCCCGGCTGACCCTCAGCTACCGCACCACGAGGGAGATCCTCGCCCGGGCCATCGGCATCGTCGCCCCCGGCACCGTCGCCTATGACGACCTCGACGACGGCACCGACACCCTCAACGGCTACCGATCCGTGCTGCGAGGCCCGGCCCCCGAACTCGTTGGCTACGAATCGTGGTCCGACGAACTCGACGCCCTCGTCGCCGTCATCGCCGCGTGGCGGGAAGACATCGCCACCGGCGGCGACCAGGTCCGCCGCGACCCACGCGGCAACATCGCCATCTGCGTCGCCGAGCGGGACAAGGTGACCGAGGTCGCGGGCCGTCTCACCGCCCACGGGATCACTTCAGCAGAACTCACCAAGGAAGGCCCCCAGGGAGACGGCGACATCCACATCGGCACCATGCACCGGTTCAAGGGCCTGGAGTACCAACGCCTCGCGATCGTCGGCGCATCAGCCGGCGTCATCCCCCGCGCAGCGGCGATCGAGCGCTTCCGCGTGGAGGACCCGCAGCTCTACCTGCGCGAGGAGCGCAAAGCCCGCTCTCTGCTCTTCGTCGCCGCCACCCGCGCCCGTGACACCCTGCGCATCAGCTGGCACGGCAAGCGGAGCCCCTACCTCTCAGGGCTGACGGGTATGAACAGGGCACTTCGATGACAGCTCGTCGTGTCGGACCGATCCGGTGAGGTGGCGGGACCGATCGGAAGCGATGAAGACCACGACGACTCCGACGCCGCCGGGCGTGGCAACCCCGAGCGTGCTCCGTTCGACGACCTTCTCGTACTCTGCCGCCGGTGCCGGTCGCTCACGGTTCGGTTGGCGTCGAACGCCGCCAACCAGGATGGTGGGCCCCGGACGATCGTCACGCAGACGCAGTTCACCCGGATCCTGGCCACAGCCAGCTCCATCGCCAGCGCCCTGGTCGCCATGATCGAGCCTCCGGAGAACGTGGCCATCGCGGTCTGACCCGGTGTCAGGGTGCGTCCACCCGTCGACGTCACGAAGACGACGCTGCCGCCTCCCCCGTTCCCGCAGGTACGTAGCCGCGGTCCGCACGACGTTCAGCTTCGCCGCGACCGCTGCTCCGACGAAGGTGGTTACCCGGGAGAGGTCGAGCTCGGGGAAAAGGCCTCGGACCGCCAGGTCCCGCGCCTCGTGGTCGTTCCCACCGGCGGAGGGCACCACGACGTCGACGGCACCGAACCGGGCCATCGTCTCGTGGACCAGTTGGTCCATGTCCTCTCGCGAGCGGACTTCCTCGAGAGTCTTTGGCCCCAGGCGAACGATCGCTTCAACTGGATCGTCCGGTATCGCTCATTCATTGCATAGACAGCGGCTTCCAGGTCGTCCGCGACGTTGGCGCTCCTCGAAGGTAGGACCTGCTCTGCGCTTAGCCCGAGCAACCTCCTACGGGCAGCCACGACGGACTCCGGAGAGCCCAACGGGAGCTCAGCCAACACGCCTCGGTCCGCATGGCCGAGGCTGTAATTCCATTTGGCCAAGATCACTACGTCTTGCAGGAAATCCCCGAGCCAGAGGCTCGGATGAGCGACCTCAAACCCAGATGACGCACTTGCCGGGGCGAAGCCTGCGTTAACAAGGTCGAGAGCTTCACAAGCTGCTGAAAGATGGCGGTGACCGTGCCAATACCGGCATTGCGGAAGGCCAGCAGATTCTCGACTGGAAGGTCTGCCAAGTCCCCCGCAACAAGCAGCTACTCACAGTAAGGGCATTCTTCGCGGGGACCGGAAGGTCGAGCACGGCGAGTACGATATCCCCGGGGAGCCCTGGGAACACCTCCCCAATCGTCGACTTTCCGAGCCGATCGATCGCCAAAGAAACGATGTTCCCGACGATGGCATCACGAGCGACCGCGTCCGTGTCGTCTATCGACAGGTACCACCAGGTATTCTGCTCCCTGACCACATGGACCGCCTTCCCGGGATCCAGGAGAAGGCGTCTGCCCATACGTGTAGGCGCAGGGCCAGGAATTCGATGTTGAAGTTCGTCACCACGGTCTCCCGTCAGTCTGCCCTGGAGACTTCAACGGCAACGTCGTCGGCTTTGTCTGCGATCACGACCCCGTACTGGATGAGTTCTCGCTTGCTGCGGATCGACTTGTCGGGTACCCGCAACGAAATGAGTCCGACTACGTCGTCCCGGACTACGGGCGCATCCTCGGAGGTCTCCTCCTGATCAGCAACGAGGGAGATCACGAGCACACCGCGAGTTTCACTAACTCCCAGGCCAAGGACGTTGGCGCCCTCCGGGACCGCGCTGGCTGACAGGATGTTGCGCTTGTTCTCACCAGTGAAGTCGATGCGAGGCGCTTGACGGCGTTTGCGCTTCCAGATCGGCACATCCATGCCGAGTTCCTGGATTGGGAGCATCCGACCTGGCGTCTGACGTTGTGGCCAGATAACCGCCCAGTCCTCAATTCGACCCTTATCGGTCGCAGTCGCTATGAACGTGCGTAGCGGCGTGATGACACTGTCGTAGTCCGGATTCCAGCTCAGCTTGCCGAACAGGGCCAGGAATTCTTTCGCTCCGATCAGGCCGACACGTGCATGTTGTTGCTTTGCCTGCTTGTCCGCCGGATCGACGTACCCCAGCGTCACCGGAATTTCAGCGAGCTTGAGGAGAGGCAGCACCACCTTTTCCAAATTCGCCTTGTGCTTTGCCTTCTCGTCCCGCTGTGGGATCGATGACAGCTGGTTGAAGGTCCCGACCGACGCTCGCGCCTTTACCACAGCATTGAACATCTTGTTGCGGGCTGTGGGCTTCAGCCACGGTAGGTGCTGGCTGACCAAGGGCGGGATCTGGCGAGGCTCGAAGATGGGCTTTCCGTCTTCGTCGAGGCCGGCGTACTTGCCGAGCTCGTCGCGGAATGCCTCCTCGTCGAGGAGGAGTGCCTCGAAGGCCTCATAGAGATCCACCTTGTGATCCCGGCGGATGTAGAGCCGGACGAGGTCGCGATAGCCTTCGCGGAAGCCGAACCAACGACCGGCCTGCATGAGCGTGTCGGCCTGGCCAGCCTTGCGGCGGAAGTACGAAACTGTAAGCCCCTCAACGGTGAAGCCTCGGCTGAGCTTCGTTCCGCCGACGAGCACGCGCCAGACCTTGCCCTTGTCGAAGTCGAGGGCCTGCTGCTGGTCCTGGATGCTCTTGTCAGAGTTGACGATCAACACGGGGTCGGCCCCGCAGCTGGTCATCTCGGCGACCGCCTCGGCGATGTGCTTCTTGATCTCGTCGAACGACGTCGGCAGCGGCTCGCCTTTCGCGCGAGCCGCCATCACCTTGGCGTGGTCGTTGTCGAACAGCTTGCGTAGCCGGGCCAGGCCCTCACCTGAGGTGAACTTCCCGTTGTTCCACAGACTTCGCACGACGACGGTGGAGTCCAGGTGTGCGGCGTTGCTGACGTCCTCGTGAACCAGCATCGTGTGGTGTCGATGGAGCTTGCCTGTCTTTGCCTCGCGGAATTTCTTGATGGCGCCGCTAAGGACCCAGGCGTCGAGAGCCTCGCCGAGTTCCTTCTTCCGAAGTCCGGGGTCGTGGTCCGCGGCGCCCTCGATGGCGCGAACGTAGGCGAGTTCGTTCGAGGTGGCGATGGACTTGGGTGTGCTCTCCCAGTCGGGGTCGATGTCATGGAACTCCTGGACTCCCATGTACTCAGGCGGCCGCGGCAGAGACAGCACAAAGTCGGACGGGAACAGGTTCGTGTCGTCGTCGGGGTCGATGAACACATTGGCGAACGGCGTCGCGGTGTAACCCACGTACTGTGCACGTGGGATGATCTCGGTGATTTCGGTGATCAGCTTGTTGATGATCGTGCGGTCGTTCGACTTCTTGGGGTCCTTAGTGTTAACCGAGGCGAGGTCCGATTCGTCATCGATGATCAGCGCCGGGAGCTCTTTAAGCATGGACTGCATCGGCTTGAGGTCCTTAATGAGCTTCCTGAGCGGTGCCGAGTTCTTCTTGATGATCACCACGTATGCGTCTGTGTGGAAGAGGTTCTCCACGGCGTTGAGTGGCTTGGTCTTGTCTAGACGGTCGTACCGGAGTTGCGACATGCCCTGCGGAAGACTCTTATAATCTCCCTTGTGGGTGGTAACGCGTCGGATCCGGACAGCGCCGGGCTGGTCGAGCGCTGCCTGGGTGTGCTTGACGAACTTGTCTGCGAGCCAGTCCTCGTCCTGCTGATAGTCAAGTCCCTTGGCGACCTCGACGTCGCTGGGCTCCTGCCCGGCAAGCACATTTTCGACGCCCATCAGTTCCATGTCGATGCGGCGCTGAGTCTGGGCTCGAAGAATCTCAATGGTACCAGTCATGACGATCACGAGGCGATAGCCCGCATCGATGGCCTTGGCGATCACGCCCGTGAAGTTGGCGGTCTTGCCGCTCTGGACGTAGCCCACCACGAGGCCCTTAGTCGGCTTGATCTCGGCGCGGATCGGGTCGGTGAGTCGCTCAACCACGGCGTCGGTGCTCCGGTCGAGGGTTGTGATCGAAGACGCCGGCCACTTCTTGACCTGGGTGAGGTACTTCTCGTAGTCGTCCCAGTAGAGGGTGCTGCGCTTGTGGCGTGCCTCTTCGTACCAGGGCTCGAACTCCTTGGTAATGACGATGATGTCTTGGACGTGCACCGGAATCTTCTCCCGGAGCATCCCTTCAGCGTGCTGGCTGAGACCGAGCTTATTGACGACCGCGACGCGACGGGCGATGGTGCCCGACCCCGTTTCGGTGCTGTGCGGGTCGTTGAGCTTGAGATCCTCGCTGGCGTCCCACTTAGCCAGTGCGAGACGCAGTTGGATCACGCCTGCGTCATTCGGCGGAGCTGATTCAACGAACTTGAGGAGCTCATCCTCCGAGACCGGCTGATTTGCGAAGAGTGTCAGCATCGGCAGGAGCGGCGCCGGAGCCTGTTCGGCGAGGCCTTGGAGAAGGTTCTTCAGGGGCTGGGACAGGTTGGGAGCGTCCACGCTCATGGGGCTTCCTCCGGGGGATTTACAAGACCCGCAAGAGGGCCAGGCAGGGTTTGATTCGTGAACTGGGTGACATCGACTCGGTACGACAGGTCGCTCACGAACTCCATGTTCGGAATGACCTGGATCAGCCGCTTGAGTGTGAACGCTGGGAAGCGGTCGTCCACGTCATAAGCACACGGCTTGGTCCGCTTGGTCCAGAAGGTGGTGTAGAGTTCCTTGTCTTCATCTTTCCAGCCCCATGCTTCGAGCGCGTCGTCCACCCTGGGCCGGTAGCCGCCTGACTTCGCGCGAAGCTGGGAGACAATCCGCGAGAGCGTTCGGCCACCCTCGTGGTTGCTCCGTGTGAGCTGAACTGAGATCAGGCTCAGTGGCACGCCGCGCAAGGGAACAAGCTGCGTGAAGCCGTGCATCATGTGTCGCCGCTGCTCACCGGAGGTCGTCTTGATCTCCAGATGGACATCGTTGAAGACGAAGTCGTGCTCCTCGTTCAGCGGTCCCTGCCACGACTCCACCGCTGGGCCAACGCCGATCTCGCCGATCAGATATTCAAGCACCAGCAGTTCGCCGAACAGCCCCACTTCCTTGTCCTGGCTGAGTGCCGCCTTGCCCGCGAACATGCTTCGATGCTTCGCAATGGCCGTTGCCGCGGCGGCAGCCAGCGGCTCACTCCGAAGTTGCACTTGGTCCGCAATGCTCGTCACCAGACCGTAGGCAGCATGAAGATTGTCCTCGACCATGACGGTCAGTTCGGCCACGTCGCCCTGGTCCGATGTGATCACCCTGAAGCTGATGTTCTGCCACTTGGCGACGTCGGGCTCGGGGGGCGTGAACGGCGTGGTGAGGGTGATGATCCCGTTGACGGGATGGATGTCGAGGGTGCACTCCGGCCTGCCTGCGATGGGCAACACGATGGGGTTGGCGGCGTCCCAAAACGCGTCGACGTTAGCCAGTGAATAATGGCGCGCATCTTTGATGGGCTCACTCACCACGCATCTCCTCTTCAGCCTCGACAGCCGCGCCGAGGATAGCGCGCCACAACGCAATGTTGTCTTTGTCCTTCGGGCCCAGGTTGGTGCCTTCGAAGATATGGTGAGTAAGAAGGAACATCAGAGCCTTGGTGACGGGCGCATCGTTCAGGCTCCCCCCGCTCGGCGCGAAGAGGTAGCGGTAGCGCTGGTTCAGCAGGAGCGTCCTGTTGCCGAAGTCAATGTCGAAGAACTGTCCCTCAGCCAGGCGGGTCCACCGAATATCGAGAGCCTCGGACTTATTCAGGCCCAGCTCGGCCTCGATTTGCTTACGTACAGCCGGCGCAAATCCCCGGGTAGGCGCGATGACCGGATGGCGCCGCATTACTCTCTTGTTGGCAGTCTTGTACGTATCCTCGACGTCGGCTAGAAACTGATCAAACGTAGTGCCGTCGGCGGCCTTGGCACTACCCAGGGCATCTCGAAATCGTGGCTCGAAGCGCAGCCCGGCCTTCTCGGGGTTCATCGTCAGAAAGGTACCGATGGCCAATGCGTCGTCGATGACCACGCGACCCAGCTGTCGCTGGACAGATTCGTTTGCCACCTCTGACCAGCCGCCCACTTGCAGGAGGCGGTCATTTCTGTAGATGTAAAATCCCTGGAACTTGTCGCCGGACTTGCCTTTGATGCGGAAGCCCGGGATGTCCGTCTTGCCCGGCCAGATGTGACACTGGAGTGCCACTTCCTGCCTTCCCGCGGTCGCGACGATTGTCTTCGGGTATCCGGGCCGTCCAGAGTTGGCGTAGCAGAACGGGTCGATGGCTTTGACGGGGGTGCCAATGGCATCGTCGGCGTACCCCAACTCATCGACGACGATGTCGATCTCGAGGAGCTTCCTCGTGATCAGCCGGTGGAACGTCACGCCCAGGTGCGAGCGGACCTTCAGCTCGGTCTGAGTCATCCACGTGCGTGCCTCGTCGACATTGGCGCCGCGGTAGGTGCTCCGCAGTGCCGACCAAACGATGGTGGTCCCCCACTGCAGATTCACCTGCATTGCGCGCTTGATTTGTGCAGCAGCCGCCGCCTCCCGAGACAGGCGCTCACAGGAGAAATCCCTGGAGAAGTCTGTACGCCGAATCCGTCGGCCAACCGAGATTGCGCCGTTCTTGCTCGACCATACTGTCAGCACATCGCTGTGACTGAACGAGGCAGCCTTCAGCCCCATACCGAAGTGGCCAAGGTCGTTGTCGCCATACGCCCGCTGGTGCCCGAGGGTCATCGCCTTGTCGGCAGCCTCGGCGTCCATTCCCTTGCCGTTGTCGACCACCTCAACCTGGACAAGCCGGTCGTCCTGGGTGAGGAGCCGGATCGAGATCCGGGTGGCCTCAGCGTCCAGGCAATTATCGACGAGATCAGCCATCGCAGACTCGAAGGTATGGTGGGTGCCGAGGCTCTTGACCAGGCCCGCGTCGGGCTTGAGCTTGATTGTCTCGACAACGTCCGATTCGACTACCACTCGATGTCCCCGAACTCACTGACGTCGACTCTGAGAAGCCGAGTGTTCTTCTTAATTGTGCGTGCGACGCACCCGCTGAAGCCAAGCGAGTTCCCCGCACGAACATAAATGAGGATCTCGACGTTCTCGGCGAGCTCAGCGAAGAGCACGACATGGGCCGCAGCCCGGGCCTGCCAGGCCAACCCGAGGTCAAGCGTCAAGCGGTGCAGCCGAATGCTCTTCTCCTGAGCGGACCCCTTGTTGATCGCCTCCAGTGGCCGCGAGACTTCCATCAACTTGCGCTTCGGCGGCACCAGTGCTCCATCGTCGTACCACGAGCACTCCGGTGCGCTCGCTCAGAGGTTCAACCTATCGAGAACTTCCGACATATGCCGAGACTTCGGCGATGAGCTACACGTGCGGGCGGCTGCGGCGGACCAGAACCGGAAGTTTGCGCCGTTGGCAGAACGAGACGGTCCCGTCGGGTTCGGGCTGGCGGCGCCCAGAAGGCCACGCTGCGGACCGTCCCCATGCTGACCAGGTGCACCGGCACCCCGACAATTCGCCGATCGTTGGCCCACTGGCCTGCGGCAGATCGGGCCAGCGCTGCGTGCCGGGTCGTAGCGGTGTAGCCGGTGGGTGCCGAGCCGACGGCGACTTGTGCACCGTAGGGCCCGTTGACCCGGGGCGGCAATGCTGGGTGGGCCAGGGCAAGATGATCTTGGGCGGGTCGAATCCGCGTGAGCTGGTGACCTCCGTGAAGAGCTTGACGGCAGCCGGCCAGTGGTTCTCGGGGATGGGGCCTGCGGCGGCCCAGTTGCAGACCTGGAGGATTTTCGGTGAACTCCAACATGGAATGTTGCGGGCGTACAAGGCGGACTGGGCGAGGACAGGGCGGTTCAGCCGCCGACGCAGCCGGTGCCGTCGTGGCCGATGTTGGGCATGATCGGTTGTTCGGCGTCAGGGTTGACCGCGCCGCCTGCGGAGCTATACAACACTCGATCGCCACCTACGCAGGCAGGCAGCTGCCCCCTGCACCTGCGCCCAACCTCGGCGGATCACGAAGATCGGGCCCAGGAAAGTCACCGAGTGATGTCAGTCACACTTGATCACTTTTGGTCTTCGACCGATAAGAACACCGCGCCACCTTTGCCCCTTAAGACAATACTGCCGACGGTCCGCTCCAGATTCGCTCCTGTTTAACACTCAACATCCATAATGGATGGTCCGCCAAGATCCAGAAGAGCGGCCGGCAAGATCGCGACCGAACAGTGTTTTCGCAGGTAGAAATGCTGATGGGCGGTGTCTCCGTCGAGAAGACACCGCCCACCATGCCGTCGGGACGACAGGATTTGAACCTGCGACCCCTTGACCCCCAGGCACGTCCGCGGGTGATCTGACCGGCCGGTCACCGGCGGAGTGCTCGCGTTTTCGTCCGTCCACGTCCAGGCGGATCCACGCGATTACGGCTCGGTTGTCACTCAATTAGACACTCGGTCGCAACCCCGTGATCATGGCCCTGACCTGCGCGTCGACCGGGCACTCGATCCAACCACGCGCGGGGCCGAAGCGCCATCTCCTCGACCTGGCGCAGCCCGATCACGCCGCGGATAGGGGGCAACCCTCCCCCAAACACGAGTACCTCGACAGGCGACCGACGGAGTCGTCGCCGTCTCCCCCGGCCCCGTTGCCAGGCTTGCCCCCTGTCCGCGGCGTGATAGCCCTCTGGGAGGTCGTGGAGATGGCGCGCACCCCCGCCCACCCACCGCTGGACAGCTACCAGCCCGCGGACCCCGTCATCTCCGAGACCTGCCCGCCCGGCGAGGGCATTGCCTGAGTCCGTCGTCAAGCAAACCGTTGGGTTCGAGCGGGGTCGAACCCAAGCCTAGCTCTCAACTTCGACGTCGGCGTCCCAAGCGATATTTCCGATGATCCGGCGTGGGCACCGCGGACATCCTGCGCTAGGTCTCCACGCATGACGGGCACATCGACGCCGGTCGTGGCGATGCGAGCCCGCGTTGGCCGGACACCTCAACAGCCCAAGGTACAATTTGTCATGAGAGCATTGCTAGGCCACGGATTGCACCAAGCGGCCGCATGTATTGCGATAACACCCATAGGCGAAAACAGCGACGGGGACGGCAATCGAAACGGCCGCTGCCGTGCCGCGAAGGTAGCCAGTCCCGTGTGGCAGTACTGCCCACAAGAATGCAATAGATGCCTGCGTGATTGAAGTCGTGACTGCGGCCGAAAGCCCTGATCGGCCTACCGTACGGGCCACTGGAATCCCGGAGCAGCTGCAGGAAATTCGTCCAGTTCGCGTCGTTACGATGACCTTGTAGGCGCCGAAGGACAGGAACATAATAGCAGTCGCGAATCCGATAGCCTGAGGGTACGCGTCGAGCGCAAATGCCGCCGATAGCAGGACTTCAACTATCGATACCAGGATGATAACTGGCGCGGCTGCCCGCCGTGGGATCAACCTCTCGGCCGCAACCCCGAGCGAGGACACTCGCCAAGCCGTCATTTTTGCGATGCCAGTTGCGGCGAGAGTGAAGATTAAATAGCAGCCAAGTGATTCGCGAATGACTACCAATGCAATCATCGACCAAAATTTTCCAGTCCGGCATCGCCTGGCTCGCGTTCGATCGTGAATCCGTAAACGATCCGTGTCGAGCCAGGATCATACTGCCGGAGGTGCTCCAAGGAGACTTTGACCTCGCTCTGGTTGGCAGTCGTGGCGAGCTTACTGTCCGAGGTGATCTCTGACATCTTGCGTAGCTCGTCTCGTACTCTGTCTGACAGGACGATCGAAACTTCGTAGCGCCCTTCCGACCGGCGGAGCACGTCTTCTAAGAGTTCGCCTGGGTTAGCGGTTCCAGCGGCGGCAGTTCGGCTCGGATTTTCGGAGTTTACTACATCTGCATAGGTTTGAAGCTTCATGGGAATGCACTTCCTCTCAGGCGCCCCCGCAGGGGCCTAGACTCTCGAAGACGGTCTTGCAGAAGGCTCCCGTGGTCGAATCATACGCATAGTATATGCCGAGGCAATTATAGCCTGTGCCAGAATGGCAGTAGTCATATCGACCGCATGAGTTGCCCTGGTAAACCAAGTACATGCTCTGGCATCCGGCCAGCACCGCCGCATTCGCGTTCGGAGGATTCGCAAGAAGCTGGATTGCCGGTATCGCGATCGCCAGGCCCCCTATGAGTCGTTTGACGAACTCGCGCCTAGTCTTGCCGTGAAATGGAAGGCGTCCTGGCGGTTCTGAGGATTCATCATGGGACACTTCCGGATCCATCTTGGTCCCTCCGTCGAAACGTGTGCAGGGGCGGCCGAAATCTCCTGGGCCGGGCCTGGTTAAAGACCTCGCCTCCTGTGGTTGCTAAAGCTAACAGGAAGGCGATCGTCAGTGCTAGGGATCACAGAGTGCTCACCTATCGATGGGGGCGATAGATCCAATCGGGTGAAGTCGGGGAGTTCAAAGTCGTCACGTATAGCGACGACAATAGTTCATCTCGCAAGTATTTCCACGTAAGTAGGTAGGTATTGAATCTCCCTGGAGGGTGTCGCTATGGGTTGGCCAAGCCCCTGGGGGTTCGACCCGTAGGAGGGCGAGGCCTGTGGTTGGTCATAAGGCCCCTTGTGCGGCGAGCCTCCGCGGGCCGCGCGCCGCACGGGGACCGGCCGGAGGCCGCATGCCCCGGGTGGCGGAGAGCGGCGCGGCGCCGGAGGCGCCGCCTTGAACAAGTAGGGAAAGTCTCAACACGCGACCTCTGGGGCAGAGGCGTGCTCCGTCCGGTTAGCGGGCGTCGACTGAGAGCCGCACGGCGACGGTGGCAGTGAGCAGGGCCTTGATCGGCGGGTCGCTTGCGCATGTGGACCAATGGCTGACGGCGGACTCCGCGGGCGGCGTCGCGCGAGCGAGGTCGAGGATGTGTCCTCGGATCTCGGCAGGTACCTGCTCGTACGGGATGCCGGGGGCTTACTGAGGAGCGCCACTGTTCCCCCGAACTCATACCTCGCGAGCGTGGCGGCCACGGTTGGTCGCGTGACGCGCGCCCGGTCCATGATCTCGCGATGCAGCAGTCCCTCAGCGCGCCACAAGACGGCCCGGGCACGCTTCGAGACATCGGCTGGCGCGCCCCTCACTGGCGGCGAGCGCTTGCAGCTCGGCACGCGGGCCGGGCGTCAGTTCCACGCGCGCAGCCCCTCATCGTCGATCGTCACGGTCAGTCCGAGAGACGATACCGGCTAAGCACCGGGCCAAACACTAGGAAAGCGGTGGTGAGCGCGCTTATCGGGCGCGTGTTTCCTACTCGGATTTTCGACTTGGCGGTGACAATGCGCAACGTGCGAATCTCTGCATGTGTAGGAAACCGCCCGTCCGGGTGATTCGACCACGCCGTGTATCCCCGTAGCGTGCGTCGTTGTCCGCGTGATCTATCCCAGGAGGCTCGGTGTCCCTCACGGTTCCGCCAGAACTGTTGGAAAAAGCTCAGCAAGGTCCGGTTTCCGACGATGATTTTGTGACCTGCATCCAAACGTCGCTACCGTACGCGTGGGGAATGATCGAGCGCCTGGCCAAGGAGCTCGACGCCAGCGGAGATGCGTCCGTGCAGAACCTTGAGGCACCGCCAACCGCCACGGACCAGGGTGAAGTGTTCCGGCTCGTCGGCAGTGACGCCATGCGCGGAGCAGTACAGCGACACTTCGGCGTGCGGCTGGCATTCCAAAACTGCCACAAGGTGGGGCTGTTCCGCCCGGAAGCAACCGAGGAGTATGAGCGGTTCATCTCTCCGCGCGCACAGCTCTTGAATCAGCGGCCTGAGTTGGTGAACTGCTAGGCGGATCGCCTAACGCAAAGGGCGCGACACCCGAAACATGGGTGTCGCGCCCTTACCCGTTTGTCGGCTAGTTGGATAGAGGCTCCACGGTTAGCGAGTACTCCAACTTGTACTGGTTAGCCGCAAACAGGAGATCGGCCGTCTCGATCGGCAGCTCGCCTGCGCAACAAATGCGCACGGCCAGGATGACCGGGATGCCCGGCTTGAGCGCCAGGAGTTCCGCTTCGGATGGGCGTGGCATCCTCGCGTGCAGTCGCTCAGTCACGCTGGTTGGGCGGAGATCGATGGAGGTGAAACGGTCGACGATCCCGGCCGCCATGAGGGGTCCCTCCTCCGGCCGCTCGATCGGGGTTCCGCGCGTAAGGGCAAGCGGCTCGTACGACGTCACGATCATGATCGGCTGGGCGTTCACGTAGGAGACGTACTGCGTGCGCATCACCTCATCGCCAACGCCGATCTTGAGACGCCGAGCTACCTCCAGCCCCGCCCGCTCTGGCACTGTGTCGTGGTCGTACGTCGGCGTCTGCTCGCTCGCGAGCGCCTCCTCCGCAAACGGCATGCCTGGGTTCGTCCGGTAGTGCAGCGCCGAACGACGAACCAGCGGGTCATAGAGCCGGACTGTCGCCCGTCCGCCCTGCGCTCGATCGATCAGTCCTTCTGCTTCTAGCAAGTCGAGGGCGCGCCGCACTGCGATGCGTGAGGCCCCGAAGGTCTCGCCCAACTCCTCCTGCGTAGGCAGGCGTTCACCCGGCGCCAGCGTCCGGGCCAGGATCTGGTCCCGGAGGGCGCCGGCGATGCGCTCGTACAAGTACTCGGATGTCGGTTCTGTCATGTGCCTGGTGATGCTCCTAGGTCGTGGCTGTCGATCAACATCCTAGTTGGCATGCCAAGTTCTTGGCAAACTCACCAACGCGTGATAGTCTTGGCATGCCAGGTTGAAGTTGACATACCAAGAGGCGTCACGAACCAGGAGGTAGTTGTGAAGGACATCCGAGTGGATCTGGGGAACTACAAGCTGACGGTCGTCGAGCCGCCCGCACCGAAGTTCAAGCAGAACGACAACGGCCAGGCGGTAGCGGCCGTGGACCGCGAGGGGCGACAGATGTTCGTCGTGGCGCTGTTCGCGAAGCAGATCCCGGCAGTGGGGGAGCGACCGCAGAAGGGTGAGGAGATCTCGGTGACGCTCGTGGACGACCCGGGACCCGGGATCGACGAGGGCGCACGAGTAGTACTGATCAACCCGACTGTGTCGCCGTACCGGATCGACAGTGCGCGCGGCGTGAATGCTGGCATCTCGTTCAAGGCGCAGAGCGTGGCCCCTGCGCATGCTCCGTCCCCGCGCCCCGACAAGTCCTAGCCCGGATGGACACCGTGAGCGTCGAGATAGACCGGCACATCGCTCGCGCGGCCCGACACGACATCGAGCTGACGCCGTCGGATTTCCGGCTGATCGACGGCGGGTGGTACCTCGACGGAATGGATCCCGCCGAGTGGATCGACGCCATGACGATGGACTGACGCCGCCTCAGTCCCCGGCAAAGTCACAGTAATGCCTCGCTGATAGCGGGGGTACGTCGCGGGCAAGTCTCGGCCCGGTCGGTTCTTTGATAATTCCACAGTGGCTACACCCATGCCCGAAACCGGCCCGACAGCCGTCCGGCCGGACCATTCATCCAGGGAGTACGGGAATGGACAGAATCTGTCATGAGTGCTCCGGTTCCGGACAGTGCGATGCGTGCGACGGCTACGGCAGCCTGCTCGCAACGTCGGGATCCGAGAGTGAGTACGACGGTATCAACTGCCCTGTTTGCAGCGGCACCGCGCAATGCGTCGAATGCTGCGGCATCGGCGAGATCGGCACCGAAGACACCGACAACACCGAGTCAACAGACACCGATGAGGACGCCGCACCGGCGTTCCGGGGAATGAGGCAGTGATGACCGCAGCAACGATGACCCGTCCGAGTGCGTCCAAGAATGTGGTCCGGCGCCTGGTCCGCCGACTGGAGCGGGAGCGCCGCAACTGGTCACGCGGTGAGGCGGACCTGTTCCCCACGGAGCAGGCGTGGCGGGCCGGGATCCAGGAAGGTCTGCGGCTGGCGCAGGTCGCGATCCGCAAGAGCGCCTGATCATGACTGCCACATTTGCGGCTACCCGCGAAAACGAGGTGGTCGAGCATTCGGAACGCTGGGTGACTGCCGTTCACGAGGCAGGGCACGCGATCACCGCCGAGTACCTCGGCTACCAGGTGGACGACTGCCGGGTCCGCACCGACACGACGGGCAACACCCGCCACAACGCCGAAGGAACCGCTCACGCGGTGGTCGCCGTCGCGGGTGAACGGGCCGCTCGCATCATCACCGGTTCTGGCGGCGGGTGCACCGAGGACTACTGCCAAGCCGAGGACGCCCTGAGCGGATCCGGACGCGACATCGCGTGGGCCGAGCACCAAGCCGACGACGCGATCTGGTCCTGCCGCCGCGAGATCACCAATCTGGCGCGGCGGTTGTACTACCGCGGTCGCCGCTGACACGGAAGGACACCAGGAAATGGCGACGACAACAGGGGCCGTGCAGATGACACGGCAATGGGCGAAACGACGCGCGAACAAGAAGGCGTTGGAACGGTTCGGCGAGTTCTGGCGGGCACTGCAACTGGTCGGGGACGTCCTCGCCGAAGCGGAGAAGCTCGCCAAATCAGCCGGAGATGGCGCGTGGACCCGCCGCAATACCCGGCATTGGTCGATCGCGACCGTCGATGAGGTCAAGTCCTCCATTCGGGTGTGCCGGTCCACGCTGCGGATCGTCGCAGCATCAGCGAAACGGTTCGAACCGGAGTTGATCGTCCGCGAGTGGAGGCGCTAACCCGATGTCCAATCAAGTGGACCGCATCATCGAAGAACTGGACGCATCGATGCGCACGCTGCGGGAGGCGATGCGCGGGATCCCGATCCGCCGGGGTTCGTTCAAGAAAACCCACGACAACCTGGCCCGCGATGTCGCGAAGGTCACCACCATGCTCGACGCCGCCCGGCCAGTACTACGCAAGGAATAGCACGAGTCCTGAGGTGGGGCGTCCGCTAGACGTTCTTGGCGGAATCACCAGCGGACGCCCCGCACCATCCACACCCACACAATTTCTGGAGTGAACAGTGAATCGCCACGCTACAACCACCATGCCCGGACCGCGAAGCGGCACCCCGGCCCGCACCACCCGTTCCGCCGGACGCGAGTTCCTCGCGCTGGCCTGGCTCGCTCGCCACCCACAGTTCGTCCTGATGCCCGCCGCGCTGGCCTACGGGCTGATCGCCGCCGGCTGGCTGCTCGTCACCTGCGTGGTGGCCGCACTGGTCGGGGTCACCGTCGGATGGCACCGGGCACACCCGCCCTCGTTCGACCGCTACGCCGCGCCCCGGCTGCGCACCTGGTGGCGACGCTGGACCGTCTACCGCGGTCGCCGCTGGCGTGCACTCCTCGATGAGTGCGACCTGTCCAAGGAACAGCGCCGCACCGGCAACGTCGTCTACCCGGCCCTGACCCGGGTCCGCTCGGTCACCCCGTCGATCGACACCGCCCGCGTCCGCATCGCGCCGGGGCAAGACCTCCAGATGTGGACCGACCGACTCCCCGCGCTGACCGAAGCACTGTGCGCGCACCGGATCGGTCTCTCCCGGGTGCGGCCCGGCACGGTGATGCTCATCATCGAGCGCCACATGCCGTTCACCTCGCCCATCGACGCCACGCCCATGCCCGATACCGCCGCTGAGGTGGACCTGCACGCGGTCGTGATCGGCGAGGACGAGTACGGCCAGCCCTTCCCCATCCGGGTTCGCGGCAAGCACATCCTCGGGGTCGGCGCGACCGGCGCGGGCAAGTCCGGGTTCATCTGGGACCCGCTGCGCGGGATGGCCCCCGCGATCCGTGACGGCTACGTGCGGATCTGGATGATCGACCTCAAGGGCGGCACCGAGACCGAACGCGGCCAGGCAGCGTTTCACCGCTGGGCGACCACGATGGATCAGGCCGTCGCGCTGGTCACCGAGTTCCGCGACTCCATGACCGAGCGCCAGGCGTGGATGCGCGCCAACCGGGTCCGCACCTGCCCGGTCACCCCACAGACACCGATCAACATCCTGGTCGTCGACGAGTACGCGATGCTCTCGGCCTACGGCGACAAGACCGCCGTGCGCACCGCCATGGCCTTGCTAGGTGAGGTCATGACCCAGGGCCGCGCCGCTGATCACACCGTGTGGGCATTCCTGCAGGAACCCACCAAGGACATCATCGACAACCGCGACCTGTTCAACTACCGGCTCTGCCTCGGTGTCACCACCGCCGCCCACGTCGACATGGTCCTGGGCGAAGGCGCACGTGATCGGGGCGCGCTGGCCGATGAGATCCCCGGCGACCCGCAGCACTCCGGGATCGGGTTCGCCATCAACCCCGGCTCCCGCGCACCCGTGCGGTTTCGCCTGGGCTGGGTCGAGGACCACGAAATCGACGACTTCGCCCGCTTCTGCACACCCCCACCCGCACCAACGGTGATTAACGGGGAGGTCGTGCCCTTCCGCAAGACCACCACCACCGACACCGATGACAGCGACACCGATGACAGCGACGAGTCCGGAGAGGAGAGCGCGTCATGAACACCATCCACCAGCACCGCAACCGCGAGGTCCGCCTGATCGTCGGCGCGTTCACCGTGCTCGGCGCGGTCGCACTGATCGCGACCCTGTCACCGGCCGTGCCACTGACCGCCGCCGCCCTGGTCGGTGTCGTGCTGGCCGTACGGCTCACCGCACGCAAGGTCCGGGAGCGTCGAGAAGACATCGCCGATGCCCTGACGGCCACCCAGTGGCGCGCCGAGCACTGCCGGTCTGCCGCGCATGCAGGACAGGAGGTGTCGTGATGATCGACGTCACCGGTTGGGCCCTGCTGACCTGGCTCAAGATCACACTCGCCCTCGCGGTTGGGGTCGGGCTCGTCTGGCTCGCGCTGCCCGCCGGGTCCGGCTGGTTCTGGGTCGCGGTCCTCGCAGCGTGTGTCATGGAGTGGTTCACCATCCGCCAGCTCGGCCGCGAGTGGGTCGAGAACGCGCGCTGGCACTGGTGGTGGACCCGATGAGCCGCGTCAACCGCCGCCCGGTCCTGTGCATGGGCCGCACCCGCACACCTGCCCGGCCCGACGTCGTGCAGGAAAGCCTGTGGGGAACGCCCGTCGCTGCGGAACAGCCACCGCCCGGACCGGCCCCGATCAACGATCTGGATCTGTTCACCTCGGTGGTCAAGGCAGCCACCGAACCGGGCTACGTCCTGATCGGCCCGGCGGAGCGCGTGTTCCTGCGCGACCCGTCCATCGCCCGCGACATGGTCGTGGCCGTGCCGCGCTACGAGAGCGACACCGTCTCGCAGCTCTTGGGCGACGGGCACCTCGCGGTCGGCGGCTACCACCAGGTGCGAACCGAGGGCTACGGCGGTTGGGCCCGCGCGGTGCTGGTCCCGCAACCCACCCATGCCCTGCTCAACCGCTGGGCAGCGCTGCACCCGCTCGGCTAGCAGCGCGAGCACCCCGAAGGACGCGAGACCCGCCCGGCGACCACCTACCCGGGCGGGTCTCGCACCCATGGCCGAATCAAGCAAGAGGTGATCCATGTCCGCATCCGCTGTCCATGATCACGAACCCCTCGACCTGATGAGCCACCGTCTGCGCTCACCGGACTACAAAGCCTGGCGCGCGCAGGTCCACGCCGTCGGCGGCTGCGCCCAACCCGTGCACCTGACCGGCTACAGCCGCGTCTTGGACCGCGACGGCGAAATCCTGATCGAGCGCTCCGGCCCGATCATGGGCCCGTGCGGCAACCGCCGCGAAGCTGTCTGCCCCGCCTGCTCCGACCGCTACGCCGCCGACGCCTTCCACCTTTTGCGCGCCGGGCTCGCCGGGGACGCCACCAAGAACGTCCCCGCCACCGTGACCGTGCACCCGCGCGCGTTCGTCACGCTCACGGCCCCCTCGTTCGGCGCCGTGCACTCGCGGAGGCTCTCGCCTCGAGGGTTCGTCGTCCCCTGTCCCTGCGGCGAGCACCACCACGCCGATGACCCCCGACCCGGAACGGCCCTGGATCCCGAGCGCTACGACTACACCGCCGCCGTGCTCTGGCAAGCACACGCCGGGAAGCTGTTCGACCGCTTCACTACCGCCCTGCGACGCGCGCTTGCCCAGCACCTCGGCGTGCCGGTCCGCGAGTTCCGCGACCACGTCCGGCTGTCCTACGCCAAGGTCGCCGAGTACCAACGCCGTGGACTCGTGCACTTCCACATGGTCGTGCGCGTCGACGGCCCCGACGGTCCGGCCGACCCCTGCCCCTTCGGGCTCGACAACGACGCGCTGCGAGCTGCGCTCCTGCACGCCGTCACCACGGCCACCCTGACCGTCAACCGCCCCGACGACACCCCGCTGGGACTGCGGTTCGGGACCCAGGTCGACGTCCGCCCTGTCACCCGCTCGGCCGCGCGCGCGGTCGAGGACCCCGACACCGGCGCCATCACCGACACCGCACTGGCCGGCTACATCGCCAAGTACGCCACCAAAGGCACCGGCGCCACCGACGGCGCTGACCGGCCCATCCGCGACGGCGAGCACATCGCGTTGCTCAACGTCACCCCGCACCACCGAGCGATGATCGAAACCGCGTGGGAGCTCGGCGGCCTGGACCGCTACGACGAGCTCAACCTGCGCCGCTGGGCCCACATGCTCGGGTTCCGCGGGCACTTCCTCACCAAGTCCCGGCGCTACAGCACCACCTTCACCAGCATGCGCGCCGAACGCCGCACCTGGCGACTACGTGAGGACCTCGCCCAGCTCGGCCGCGACACCCGCACCCCCGGTGACCCCGGGCCGCTGGTGCCCGACCTCGACACCATCACCGTGATCAACCACTGGGAACCCGTCCACTTCGGCCACCACAACCACGCCGAACGAGAACTCGCTATCGCGATCGCCGAACGCAACCGCGAGCAGCGCCAGCAGCAACGCAACATCATGAGCACGACCGACACCAGGAGCGCAGCATGACCGGCAAGGAGCTGTATCGCATCACCGAGACCATGACCATCCTGTCCCTCAAGCGCAGCGTGCTCTACGAGCAGCTCCGATCCGGACGGCTGCGCTCGGTCCATGTGGGCCGTACCCGGCTCGTTCCCGCCGCCGCGATCACCGACTACATCGCTCTGCTGGAGCGAGAGGCGGCGGCCTCGGCCCCGTTCGAGGTGGCGTCATGACCACCCGCCGAAGCCGCGGTGAGGGCGGCTTGCACTTCGACGACGACCGTCAGCGCTGGATCGCGACCGTGACCGTCGGGTTCGACGCCCGGGGCAAGCGGATCACCCGCAAGCGCAGCGCCACCAGCAAGACCGACGCCAAGGACAAGCTGAAGGAGATGCGCCGCGACCTCGAGGACGGGGTCGTGCTCGCGACCTCGGGCTACACCGTCACCGAAGCCGTCCGCGACTGGCTCGCCTTCGGACTCGCCGGACGCGCCCGCAGCACCGTCACGAACTACACGAACATCGCCGAGACGCGGATCGTCGCCCCGCTGGGACGGCGCAAGCTCCGTGACCTCTCCGCCGAAGACGTGGACCGGTGGCTCCGCGCACAGTCTCGCGAGGTCAGCACGCGCACCCTGCGGCTGATGCATTCCATCCTCAACCGGGCAGTCGTTCGGGCCATGGCCCGCGACAAGGTCAAGCGCAACGTCGTCGTTCTCTGCACGGTCCCAACCGGTCAGGCCGGTAGGCCGTCGAAGTCCCTGAATCTCGTCCAAGCCGAGGCGCTCCTTGCCGCTGCCACCGGCTCGACACTGCACGCCTACATCGTCTTGTCGCTGCTCACCGGTGCGCGTACCGAAGAGGTTCGGGCACTGCGCTGGGAGCACATCGACCTCGCGGGCAGTCCGGATGCCACACCGCCGGTTCCGCCGTCGATCTCCGTGCTGCGCTCCGACCGCGTGGGTGGCGATACCAAGACCAAGAAGTCTCGACGACGGTTCGCGATGCCCCGCCGGTGCGTCGACGCGCTCACCGTCCACCGCGCTCGACTCGGACGAGCTCCTGACCCGACTGCGCTGGTGTTCCCCACGAGGGCTGGCACCGAAATGGACGCGCACAACGTCCGTCGCGCCTTCCGGGCCGTCGCCAAGGTTGCCGGACTCGATGCCAGTGCGTGGACACCCCGGGAACTGCGCCACAGCTTCGTCTCGCTGCTGTCGGACTCCGGCATGCCCCTCGAACAGATCGCCCGTCTGCTCGGCCACAGCGGCACGACCGTGACAGAGCGCGTCTACCGCCACCAGCTCCGCCCCGTGCTCGAAGAAGGTGCCGACAGCATGGATGCCCTGTTCCCGACGTCTGAAGCGGGATAGTCACTCAGTTAGTCACTCAGAGGGAGAAGGACTCGGTGACCATGATCAGCGGAACGATCACGAAGACAGGCGCCAATATCGTCAGCTCGGACGTTTCCGCAGGTAGAAATGCTGATGGGCGGTGCCCCCGTCGAGAAGGCACCGCCCATCGGCCGTCGGGACGACAGGATTTGAACCTGCGACCCCTTGACCCCCAGTCAAGTGCGCTACCAAGCTGCGCCACGTCCCGGCCGCCCCCGAAGAGGACTTGACCACCTTACCGCAAGGCGGATCCTGCCCGTTCGGCCGGTCGTTGCTCCCCCCAAGGAAGCTTGTGCTAGGCACTTGCTGACCGCGGCGCCGGTGACCCGTCACCGCGGCCCGCCCAGTCTCGATCGCGCTTGACCGGTACACCACCGCCGTTGGTCGCCCCGCCGAGGCGACTTTCGTAGGTACTGACCAGTAGTCAGGCGTACGGGACGGCGAGTGGCTTGTCCGGGAGTGGGGCGCGCGGCGCCGGGCGCGGATCGGAGATCGGCAGCGGGGGTGCCGGGACCAGGGGGAACGCCGCACGCACGGCAAAGCCGCCGTCGTGGCTCGGGCCGGCCTCGAGCTTCCCGCCGACACAGGAGACGCGTTCGGCCAGTCCGGTGAGACCTGCGCCACCCGCGTCGAACGACTCGCGGCGTCGGCGACCGGCTTTCGGGGGGATGTCGTTGCTCACCTGCACGTGCAGGGCCTCCGCGCGCCAGCTCAACTCCACCCGCACCGGCGCTCCCGCTGCATGGCGCGCGGCGTTGGTCAGCGACTCCTGCACCACGCGGTAGACGGCGCGGCCGACCGCGGGCGCGAGCTCGGCCGCATCACCTTCGTTCACGATCTCGACGTGCACGCCTGCCGCGTGCGCGCCCGCCACCAGCGCCGCCATCTCCGACAGCCCCGCGACCTGCTCGGCGCGCCCGTCCAGGCCCAGCGCGGCACGCATCTCCGCGAGCGCGCGCTTGGCGAGCAGCCGGATCTGCTCGGCCGACTGCCGCGTCTCCTCCTCGGCGGTGGAGGCTGCGATCGCGGCCGCACCCACCGCGATCAGGGTGGCGTGGTGGCCGACGGCGTCGTGGATCTCGCGGCCGATCCGCGCCCGCTCCTGCGAGCGCGCGGCCTCCTGGGAGGCCGCCAGCGCAGTCTCCCGCGCCCGCTCCAGGTCGCGCAGGCTCTCGGTCAGCCGTTCCCGCGTGGTCATCAGCAGGCCCATCACCGCGGGCGCCACCGCGTAGAGCGCCACGAAGGCGAACGTCAGCACGATCCGCTGCCACGGCAGGTCCTGCGTCACCAGCACCGGGGTGACGGCCGCTGCCACCGGCAGCACCAGCCACGGCAGCACCGTGGACAGCCGCCCACTGCGCCGCCCGAACGTGTACAGCGCGACGATCGCCGCTGGCCAGCCGAGACCACCCGCGAGGCCCCACAACCCGCCCAGCACCGCGAGGCGGGGCGAGACGTGCCGCAGCGGCAGCACCGCACAGGCCACGAGCCCGGACAGGATGGACCAGCTGAACGGCGCCTCCGCGAACAGCACCGCAACGGCCGGAACCCCCACCGCGGCGATCTCGATCGCCGCGAGGCGCGCCCACCTGGGCGGCGCCCAGACCGTTCCCGCCGTCCGTGCCATCCCCGACCTCCCCCGCTCGCGGGGCCGCTCAGCCCACGCCCCAGCCCTGCGCGAGCAGGGCCGCCTGTACCCGGTTCTCCGCGCCCAGCTTGATGAGCAGCGCGGACACGTACTTCTTGACGGTAGCCTCCGCGAGCCCGAGACGGCAGCCGATGGCCGCGTTCGAGTCTCCGGCGGCGAGCCTGCGCAGCACCTGCTGCTCTCGCAGCGTCAGGTCGTTGGGGCGGGCCGGCATCGGCGGGGGTGACCTGGCCACCAGCCGCGGCAGCAGCCGCGCGGTGATCCGCGGGTCGAGCACCGCACCACCGGCTGCGAGGTCCAGCACCGCCCGTACCAGCGCGTCGGGTTCGGCGTCCTTGAGCAGGAAGCCCTGCACGCCGATCCGCAACGCATCGAGGACGTAGTCGTCCAGGTCGAACGTGGTGAGGACCGCAGCGGGCGGCGCCCCGGGCCGACCGCACAGCACCCGCAGCGCCGACAGCCCGTCGAGCCCCGGCATCTGGACGTCGACGAGCACCACGTCGGGGCGATGCTCCTCGACGGCGGCCAGCATGCCGGCGCCGTCGCCTGCCTGGCCGACGACCTGGACCGTGCCCGCCGCTTCCAGCACCGTGCGCAGGCCGGCCCGCAGCAACGGCTCGTCGTCGGCGAGCACGACCCGGACCGGGGTCGGGCCCGGCACGCTCTCCGCCACCATGGACCGAGGGTAGCCGCCGGTGGTGCCACTTGGGCTACTCGCGGTCCGCATTTGCTGCACGAACGGCCCGATCTACTTGCGGGCGCGCTTCTCCCGCACCCGCACCGAGATCCGCACCGGGGAGCCCGGGAACCCGAACTCCTCGCGCAGCCTGCGCTCGATGAACCGCCGGTAGCCCGCCTCCAGGAAGCCGCTCGTGAAGAGCACGAACGTGGGCGGCCGGGTGGCGGCCTGCGTCGCGAAGAGGATCTTGGGCTGCTTGCCGCCGCGCACCGGCGGCGGGGTGGACGCCACGACGTCCGACAGCCAGCCGTTGAGCTGACCGGTGGGAATGCGCTTGTCCCAGGACGAGAGCGCGGTGCGCAGCGCCGGCGCGATCTTCGTGACGGAGCGGCCGGTGAGCGCCGAGACGTTGACGCGCTCTGCCCACTGGACGCTGATCAGGTCGCGCTCCAGCTCGCGCTTCATCGCGGTGCGGCGGTCCTCGTCGACGAGGTCCCACTTGTTGAAGACCAGCACCAGCGCGCGCCCGGCGTCCACGGCCATCGTGATGACGCGCTGGTCCTGCTCGGCGATCGGCTCGCTCGCGTCGATGAGCACCACCGCGACCTCGGCGGACTCGATCGCGGCCTTGGTGCGCAGGCTGGCGTAGTACTCCATGCCGCTGGCCATCTTGACGCGCTTGCGCAGGCCCGCGGTGTCGACGAAGCGCCAGACCTCGTCGTCGAGCTCGACGAGCGAGTCCACGGGGTCGACCGTGGTGCCGGCGACGTCGTGCACGACCGAGCGGATCTCCCCGGAGACCTTGTTGAGCAGGCTCGATTTGCCGACGTTCGGCTTGCCCACCAGCGCAACGCGCCGCGGGCCGCCCTCACCGGACCCGAACAGCTCGCGAGGGCTCTCCGGGAGGATGTCGAGGATGGCGTCGAGCAGATCGCCCGACCCCCGCCCGTGCAGCCCGCTGACGGCACGCGGCTCGCCGAGTCCGAGGCGCCACAGCGCGGCGGTGTCGGCGACGAGCCGGTCGTCGTCGACCTTGGTGGCCACGAGCATCACCGGCAGGTCGCCGCGGCGCAGCACGCGCGCGACGGCCTCGTCGGTGGTGGTGGCGCCGACGCTCGCGTCGACGACCAGCAGCACCGCGTCGGCGGTGCGCATCGCCAGCTCGGCCTGCGCCGCGACCGAGGCCTGCAGGCCCTTGGCGTCGGGTTCCCAGCCACCGGTGTCGACGAGGGTGAAGCGCCTGCCGTTCCACAGCGCGTCGTAGGCGACGCGGTCGCGGGTGACGCCGGGGATGTCCTGCACCACGGCTTCGCGGCGCCCCAGCAGGCGGTTCACCAGCGTGGACTTGCCGACGTTCGGCCTGCCCACCACGGCGAGCACCGGCGCGGGCGCCAGCCCGACGACGTCCTCGTCGCTGCCGACGGCGAACTCGCCCTCGTCGTCGACGCTGACGAACTCGGTGGGGTCGAGCCCCAACGCGGCCATGGCCGCGTGATCCTCAGGTCCTGCGCTCACGATCTGCTCCGTACTTCATCGAGTTCTCGGACCAGCCCGGCCATGGCGGCCCGGATGGTCTCGGTGGCGGCGGTCAGGCCGGCTCGGCCCTTCGCACCGCCGACGGCGATCGGCTCCCCCACCAGCACGTCCACGCGGGGCCGGAACCGGCGGCGCCGGTCGGCGGGTCGGCGGGTGCCGCGGCACACGACGGGCACCACCGGGGCCCCGGTGGTGCGGGCCAGCCAGGCCGCACCGTGCTCGGCCGCCTCGACGTCGCCGCTGCCGCGGGTGCCCTCGGGGAACACCCCGACGACACCGCCGTCGCGCAGCACCGCCACGGCGGCCATCAGAGGTCCGCGATCGGGCGCGCCGCGACGGACCGACAGCTGCCCGATCCGCAGCAGCGTCCACCCCAGCAGGCCCGTGAACATCTCTCTCTTGATGAGGAACACCAGCCGGCGCCCCAGTAGTCCGAACAGCACCGGCCCGTCGGCGAACGAGCTGTGGTTCGCGACGAGCACGACCGGCCCGCTGCGCGGCATCTGCTCACGACCGTGGGCCCGCACCCGGAAGAACGGGACGAAGATCCAGGTGCCGAGCCAGCGGCACAGGTCGTGCAGCCAGGTCCACGATCCGGGCGGCAGTCCCGTCGAACAGGACCGGGTCGGGGCGCTCACCGCAGCAGCCCCCGCTCGTTCACCAGCTCCAGCAGGCGCACCAGCACGTCGTCGACGCTGAGGTGATCGGTGTCGAGCACGACGGCGTCGGCAGCCGCGTGCAGCGGCGAGATCTTGCGCGTGGAGTCCAGCGCATCGCGGCGCTGCACGTCGGCGAGCACCGCTGCGGTGTCACGCTCGCGCCCGGCCCTGGCGTCCTGCCGGCCACGGCGCGCGGCGCGCACGGCATCGGACGCCGTGAGGTAGACCTTCAGCGGCGCATCGGGGGTGACGACGGTGCCGATGTCGCGCCCCTCGACGACGATGCCGCCTGCCGCCACGGCATCGGCGATCAGGCGGCGCTGGTGCTCCACGAGGACGGTGCGCACGGAACCGAACGCCGACACGGCACTGACCGCACCGGTGACCTCGGGGCCGCGGATGCCGGACTCGACGTCCTCGCCCGCCAACAGGATCCCGGGACCCGCCGGATCGGTGACGGAGTGCAGCGTGCCCGCAGCTGCCACCGCGACGTCGGCGGCGGCCGGATCGGCGGGGTCGGTGCCGGAGCGCAGGACGGCCAGCGTCAGCGCCCGGTACATGGCACCGGTGTCCAGGTAGGCGGCGTCGCACTCCCGGGCCAGCCGGCGCGACACCGTGGACTTCCCGGTGCCGGAGGGTCCATCCATCGCGACGACCCCGTGCAGCTTGCCGGTCACGATCGCCGACCCCTCTCCGAGCCGCCTGCGGCCCCCGCTCGCCGCATCACCGGCCGTACGCCCGCTGGTCGCGGGCCACCGACCATCATGCCGTGTGACCGGTTCGGGCCCGACAGCGGCACGACCTGGTCATTCCGGCCCGCGGGCCGGGCGGCTACTGGGGCAGGTCGGTGCGCAGCGCCGCCGCCCCGCGCAGGTAGACGTGGCGCAGCTCGGCCCGGCTGCGGGAGGTGTCGACGTGGGCGAGCAACCGCAGCGTGCGCGGCAGCGCCCCGGGCACCGCGATCTCCGACGCGCACATCAGCGGCACGTCGGTGAGCCCGAGCAGCCGCGCCGCGTACGCGGGGAACTCCGCGGTGATGTCCGGCGTGGCGGTGAACAGGATCGAGATGATGTCGTCGGACACGAGCTCGTTGCGCTTGAGCACCGCGCGGACGAGCTCGGCCGATCCCTCCAGGATGTCGTCACGCGTGTCGGCATCCACCTGGATGGCGCCGCGGATCGCTCGAACGGCCATCGGCTACATCCCCACCGACTTGTAGAGCGACGCCACCTCGGCCCGCGTGAGCGGCCGGAACTTGCCCGGACGCTGGTTGCCCAGGTAGACCTCGCCGACGGCCGTGCGCACCAGGCGCTGCACGGGGAAGCCGACCTCGTCGAGCAGGCGACGCACCACGTGCTTGCGGCCCTCGTGGATCACCAGCTCCACCATCGACCGGCCGGCGTGGAAGTCGACGAGCTTGAACGAGTCCACCGAGGCCGGGCCGTCCTCCAGCTCGACGCCCGCCTTGAGCCGCTTGCCCAGATCGCGCGGGAGCTGGCCCAGCACCTCGGCGACGTAGGTCTTCTCGACCTCGTAGGACGGGTGCATCAGGCGGTGCCCGAGGTCGCCGTCATTGGTGAGCAGCAGCAGGCCCTCGGTATCGGCGTCGAGCCTGCCGACGTGGAACAGCCGCGCCCGGGGTGCCCCGGTGTAGTGCTCCTCGACGATGCCGCGCTCGACGATCAGATCGCCCACGGTCTCGCGGCCCATGTCGTCCGACATCGCCGAGATGATGCCCCGCGGCTTGTTCAGCGCGAAGTACATGAGGTCCTCGCGCAGCACGATCCGCGAGCCGTCGACGTGCACGACCGCCGTGTCGGGGTCGACGCGCCTGCCCATCTCGCGCACGATCTTGCCGTCGACGCTGACCCGGCCCTCCGCGATCAGCTCCTCGGCCGCGCGCCGCGAGGCGACGCCGGCCTGGGCCAGTACCTTCTGCAGGCGCACCCCGTCGGGGTGGGCGCTGGTCTCGTTGGTGCTCATGTCACTACTCATCCGCCAAGTCAGAGCTCATCGATCGCGTCCACGTCGGGGAGCAGCGGCGCCAGCGGCGGCAGCTCCTCCACCGACGACAGCCCGAGGCGCTCCAGGAACAGCTCGGTCGTGCAGAACAGGGTGCCCTGCGTGGCAGGGTCGAGCCCCGCCTCCTGCACCAGTCCGCGGGTCAGCAGGGTGCGCAGCACCCCGTCGCAGTTCACCCCGCGCACCGCAGCCACCCTCGCCCGCGTGACGGGCTGCCGGTAGGCGACCACGGCGAGGGTCTCGAGCGCGGCCCGCGTGAGGCGGGCGCGCTGGCCGTCGAGCAGCAGGCGCTCGACGTAGGGCGCGTAGGTGTCGCGGGTGTAGAACCGCCAGCCGTCGCCCACCCGGCGCAGGTCGATGCCGCGGCCGGTGGCCGCGTAGGACTCGGCCAGAGCCTGCAGCGCCGGCCGCACCCGCGCGACCGGCTGCCCGAGCGCGAGTGCCAGTGACTCCTCGTCGGTGGGTGCGTCCACCACGAGCAGCAGTGCTTCCAGCGCGGACGTCAGCGTGGTGTCGTCGAGCTCCGGCTCCTCGGCGACCGCCGACTCCCCCGCCACCTCCGCGCCTGCCGACGCGTCGACCGGCGCACCCGGGAGGACGGAGGCGCCGTCGATCGACTCGCCCGCATCGGATGCGGGCGCCGCCGGGCTCGGCAGGTACGGGGTGGTGCTCACGGGACGGTCGTCACTCACGATCTGTGTCGCCGCGCTCGGAGGCGGCGCTGTCGACGGGTTGCGCGTTCGGTGTCCAGCGTACTGTGAGCTCCCCGAACGACTCCGGCTGCTCCAGGTCGATGTCGCGATCGCGGAACATCTCGAGCACCGCGAGGAACCGCGCCACCACCTCGAGCGGGTTGGCGCAGTCGGCCGTCAGCTCCGCGAACGTCGCGACGCCCAGCCGCGCGAGCCGCTCCCGCAGGATCGCGGCGTGCTCGGCCACCGAGACCTTCGCCACGTGCAGGTGGTCGAGCCCGACGGTCGGCGGCGGCTTGGGCCGGAAGACCGCGGCCGCGAGGTCGGCGAACGTCGCGGGGTCGACGCCGAGCAGCACCTCGGGAAGCAGCGCCGCGAACCGCTCCTCCAGCGCCACCGAGCGCGGGAAGCGGCGCATCGCGCCGGCCTCCAGCTCCACGAACAGGCTCGCCACCTGCTTGTACGCGCGATACTGCAGCAGCCGGGCGAACAGCAGGTCACGGGCCTCGAGCAGCGCGAGGTCCTCCGCGTCCTCGACGTCGGCGTCGGGCAGCAGGCGCGCCGCCTTGAGGTCGAGCAGCGTGGCGGCGATGACGAGGAACTCGGTGGTCTCGTCGAGGTCGGCGTCGTCACCGAGGAGCTTGAGGTGGGCGATGAAGTCGTCGGTGACGGTGTGCAGCGCCATCTCGGTGATGTCGAGCTCGTGCTTGCCGATGAGCTGCAGCAGCAGGTCGAACGGCCCGGTGAAGTTGTGGAGCCGGACCGTGAAGCGCGCGGGACCGGTCGGGACCACACCCGCGGCACCGGTCTCCTCCGGCAGTGGCCCGGCGGGCTGATCGCTCAGCAGCGTCATCGCGGCACCGTCACAGATCCGGACGTCACCGTGCGATGACCTCGCGGGCCAGCAGCCGGTACGCCTCGGCGCCGTTGGAGGTGGGCGCCCAGGTGGTGATGGGCTCACCGGCCACCGTGGTCTCCGGGAACCGGACGGTGCGGTTGATCACCGACTCGAACACCAGCTCGCCGAACGCCTCGATCACGCGCTGGCGCACCTCGCGGGTGTGCAGCGTGCGGGGGTCGAACATGGTGGCCAGTATCCCGAGGATCTTCAGATCCGGGTTGAGCCGGTCCTGGACCTTCTCGATGGTGTCCATCAGCAGCGCGACGCCGCGCAGGCTGAAGAACTCGCAGGCCAGCGGGATCAGGATCGAGTCGGCGCAGGCCAGCGCGTTGATCGTGAGCAGGCCGAGCGACGGCTGGCAGTCGATCAGGATGACGTCGTAGCGGTCGAGCACCGGCTTGATCGCGCGCCCGAGCGCCTGCTCGCGGCCGACCTCGGTGACCAGCTGCACCTCTGCCGCCGACAGGTCGATGTTGCTCGGCAGCAGGTCGAGTCCCTCGACACCGGTCTCGCGGATCACGTCGTCGACCTCGACGCCGCGCTCCATGAGCAGGTTGTAGATCGTGCTGTCGAGCTCGTGCGCCTGCACACCGAGCCCGATGGAGAGCGCGCCCTGCGGGTCGAAGTCGACCAGCAGCACCTTGCGCCCGTACTCGGCCAGCGATGCGCCCAGGTTGATCGTGGACGTCGTCTTGCCGACGCCGCCCTTCTGGTTCGCGACGGCGATGACGCGAGCTGGTCCGTGCTCGGTCAGCGGAGCCGGTTCCGGCACCTTCAAGCGGTGTCTCCCCACGGGGTCGTGCTGCAGTTCGTCCGGCTCGTCCTCGGACGACTCCCGGAGAGGGGCGAAGGGCCGCGGTGTGTTCATGCGGGCTCCGGTCTGTCGCGGGCGACCCGACATACGGGCCGGTCGGGGCAGCCTAGGAGGCTTTCCGGACGACCAGCAACGCGCCCCGCCGTGTTGTGGTCTTCCCATTGACCGAATTCGGTCGATGAGCACAGGAGGTTACCGCCCGGTCGCGCTGCGTGTCCGTTCTGTGCGTCCACGGTGGAGTGATCTCCCGGCGGGTCAGGCGGCGGGCGCGCCCCGCAGGCGCTTGAGCAGCGGCAGCGCCAGCACACCCACGGCGCACAGGGCCTGCGACACCGCGTAACCGATCGCGACCGGCAGCAGCGAAGCGACATCGTGCTGGCCAGAGGCGTCGACGGCACCGGTCGGCATGAACAGCACCACGGCGATCACGAAGAACGTGCTGATGAGCTGCAGCCGGGCGAACGCGACACCCTTGTTCATCGCCTGCCGGACACCCAGCTCGTGGGAGATCACCAGCCGCGGGATCATCCCGATGAGCAGCACCCGCAGCACGGTGGACGCCTCGGCGTAGCCGGGACCGAAGATCTGCAGGCCGAAATCGGCCAGCGCGATCCCGACCAGCACCATCGGCAGGAAGATCACGAAGATCCGCTTGCGGGACGCCGCGATGTGCGCCTTGGCGCCTTCGGGGTCGCGGGCGAGCTGCGCCGAGAGCGACTGCATGAACCGCTGGGCCGCGATGTCGACCACCATCACGGCCTGCCACGCGATGAAGAAGGCCGCGCCGGGAATCGGGCCGAACCGCTGCACGACGATGACCGTGACCTGGTTGAACAGCAACACCGTGCCCCAGTGGGCCAGCGTGGTGGGGCCCAGGAACTTCGCGGCCTCGCTGCGGCTGGGCAGCCAGCCGGTGGTGGCCTTGTTCCCGAACTTGGCGGTGTAGACCCCGCCGAGCACGGCGCTGCCGACCGTGAAGACCGCGATCGGGATCACCCAGGACAGCACGATGCCCTGCGCACCGAGGCCGGCACCGAGCGCGACGAGCAGCCCGATCCGCACGAGTGCGAAGACGATGTTGCGCCAGGACGCCCACCAGGGCTTGCCGATCGCGACGAGGCTGAAGTCGTGGACGCCCCAGAGGCCCCAGCCGACCGCGGCGATGACGAACAGGAACATCCCGAACCACAGCGACCCGTCCGGACCGGCGCCGGTGCGGGCGATCTCGGGCGCGAGCAGCATGTAGATCAGGCCGACGGCCGCGCAGGCCGGGATGATCACCGCGTGGCTGCGCCAGAACAGCGCTGCCGCGCGCTTGCCGGACTTCGGCATCCACAGCATCATCGCCGAGTCGAGGTTGAGCTGGGCCACCCCGGCCACGAGCAGGAACGCCGACACGAACGCCGTGGCGTAGCCGACGGCCTCCTGCGGCATCACACGCGCCGCGATCAGCCAGCTGATCAGCCCCGCGACCGAGCCGACGGCTCCGCTGATCGACAGCGCCAGCCCGTCGGAGAGCGCCGACTTGCCCGAGGCGGCGGCGTCCTGCTGCGCACCGGCCTCCGACCCGACCGTGGGCATCGGAACCGTGAGCGGCATGTCGACCGGCACCGCGACGGTTGGCGCCTCGCCCCCCTCGTTCTCGTACACCGAGAGCGGGGTGGTGGCGTCCTGATCGGGCCGGGTCACCGCGTCACCACGACGCCGGTCGCGGCGGCGGATGGTCCACACCGGCCTGCCACGATCGGTGGAGGGACACCCGGACCGGACCTCGTGATCATGCGCGCAGTTTAAGGGCGGCCCCGCTGCGTCCCCCGGGCGGCCAGTAGCCGACCCGGGTGAGGGAACGGGCCTCCTGTGCCTGTCGTCGAAGAGCGATGCCCTCGTGCCCGAAGTCACCCCGAAGGGGGGATTGCCAGGACGCGGAAGACCTGTCGTGGTGGGCTCCGAAGCGGCTGAACAGGGCCGGGTATCGTCCACCGGGGGCCGGAGCGACCGGCAGCGGCCGATTTTCCGGCCTGGCGAGAGGTGAACATTGGTGAAGACGAGCAGCCCGATCGGGATCGCCGTCATCGGAGGCGGCTACTGGGGGCCCAACCTCGTCCGGAACGCTCAGCAGACTCCTGGCCTGCATCTCGAGTACCTGTGCGATCTCGACGTCGACCGGGCCAAGCGCGTGCTCGGTGAGTACTCCACCGTGCGGGTGGCCGGGCTCGACGAGGTGCTCGCCGATCCGGCCGTGCAGGCCGTGGCGATCGCCACACCGGCCGCCACCCACTACGAGGTGGCGATGAAGGCGCTCGAGGCCGGCAAGCACGTGCTGGTCGAGAAGCCGCTCGCGCCCACCTTCGAGGAGGGCCGCCTGCTCGTCGAGGCCGCCGAGCGCCACGGGCGCGTCCTCATGCTCGACCACACCTACTGCTACACCTCCGAGGTGCGCCACATCCGCGACCTGGTGCGCGGCGGCGAGCTCGGTGAGCTGCAGTACCTCGACTCGGTGCGCATCAACCTCGGGCTCGTCCAGCCCGACGTCGATGTGCTGTGGGACCTCGCGCCGCACGATCTGTCGATCTTCGACGCGATCCTGCCCGACGACGTGTACCCGGTGTCGGTCGCCGCACACGGCTCCGACCCCGTCGGGGCCGGCCACGCCTGCGTCGCGCACCTCACGCTGCGCCTCTCCAACGGCGCGCTGGCCCACGTGCACGTCAACTGGCTGTCCCCCACCAAGATCCGCACGTTCGTCGTGGGCGGATCCAGCCGCACCGTCATCTGGGACGACCTGAACCCGGTGCAGCGCCTGTCGGTGCACGACCGCGGCGTCGAGCGCACGAACCCGGCCGACGTCGACCCCGACGCCCGCCGCCAGACGTTCGTGTCCTACCGCACCGGAGACACCGTCTCACCCGCCCTGCCCAACCTCGAGGCCCTGCGGTCGGTGATGGTGGAGTTCGCCGCCTCAATCGCCGAGAACCGGGCGCCGCTGACCGACGGCTGGTCGGGCCTGCGGGTCCTCGCCATCCTCGAGGCCGCGTCGATCAGCCTCGCCAAGGACGGCATGTCCGTGCCGATCCGCACCGTCGAGGGCCACAGCCCCAGCGGCGGCACGATTCCGATCGAGGCCTCCCAGCGCGGCCGTGGAGAGGTGACGGTGTGAGCAACCCCGAGAACGCCACCAGCGCGGCCCAGCCGGTCGCGGGCCAGCGCATCCTGGTCACCGGCGGCGCCGGCACCATCGGCTCCACGCTGGTCGACCAGCTCGTCGCGGCCGACGCAGCCGAGGTCGTCGTCATCGACAACTTCGTCCGCGGCCGTCGCGAGAACCTCGCCGACGCGGCGCAGGCCGCGGGTGACCGGCTCGTCGTCGTCGAGGGCGACATCAACGACCAGAAGCTCATCGGCGAGCTCACCGACAGCAAGGACCTCGTGTTCCACCTGGCCGCGCTGCGCATCACGCAGTGCGCCGAGGAGCCGCGGCTGGCGCTGGAGAGCCTGGTCGACGGCACGTTCACCGTCATCGAGGCCGCGGTCGCCGCAGGCGTGAAGAAGGTGATCGCGTCGTCGTCGGCGTCGATCTACGGGCTGGCGGAGTCGTTCCCCACCACCGAGCGCCACCACCCGTACAACAACGACACCTTCTACGGCGCCGCGAAGGCGTTCAACGAGGGCATGCTGCGCAGCTTCCACGCGATGAACGGGCTCGACTACGTCGTGCTGCGCTACTTCAACGTGTACGGCCCGCGGATGGACACCCACGGCGTCTACACCGAGGTGCTGATCCGCTGGATGGAGCGCATCGCCCGCGGCGAGTCGCCCCTGATCTTCGGCGACGGCAAGCAGACGATGGACTTCGTGCACGTGCACGACATCGCCCGCGCCAACATCCTCGCCGCGCAGGCCGACACCACCGACTCGGTCTACAACATCGCCACCTCGGCCGAGGTCAGCCTGGCCGACCTCGCGTCGGCGCTGCTGGCGGCGATGGACTCCGACCTGCAGCCGGAGTTCGGCCCGGCCCGCGCGGTCAACGGCGTCACCCGCCGCCTCGCCGACATCACGGCCGCCGCGAAGGACCTCGACTGGCACCCGGAGATCACCCTGGACGCGGGCCTGCGTGGCCTGGTCGAGTGGTGGAAAGCCGAGAACGCCGCCACGGCGGGCCGCGCATGATCCCGGTCATGAAGCCCCTCCTCGGTGAGGAGGAGGCCGCCGCCGTCGCCGACGTCGTCCGCTCCGGCTGGGTGGCGCAAGGGCCGCGCGTCGCGGAGTTCGAGCGCGCCTTCGCCGCGTACGTGGGCGCCGAGCACGCCGTCGCCACGTCGAACTGCACCACGGCGCTGCACCTGAGCCTCTACGTCCTCGGCCTCGAGCCGGGCGACGAGGTGATCTGCCCGTCGTTCTCGTTCATCGCCACGGCCAACGTCATCCGCTACGTCGGCGCGGTGCCGGTGTTCGCCGACGTCAGCCCGGAGTCGGGCAACCTGACGCCGGAGGCGGTCGCCGCCGCGATCACGCCGCGCACCCGCGCGGTGCTCGCGGTGCACCAGGGCGGCCAGCCCGCCGACATCGCGGCACTGCGCGCGGTGTGCGGCGACATCCCGATCGTCGAGGACGCCGCCTGCGCCGCCGGTTCCACGCTGCGCGGGCGCTCCGTCGGTGAGGGTGCGCTGCTCGCCGCGTGGTCGTTCCACCCGCGCAAGCTGCTCACCACCGGTGAGGGCGGGATGATCACCACCGACGACGCCGACCGCGCGGCGCGCATGCGCAGGCTGCGCGAGCACGGCATGAGCATGTCGGCCGCCGATCGGCACGCGGCCGGTGGTGTGGTGCTGGAGTCGTACGAGGAAGTCGCGTTCAACTACCGCATGACCGACATGCAGGCCGCGGTCGGACTCGTGCAGCTGGGCAGGCTCCCCGGGATCGTCGCGCGCCGCCGCGAGATCGCGGCGCGCTACACCGAGCTGCTCGAGCCGCTCGGGCTGCGCGTCGTGCGCGATCCCGAGCACGGCACCAGCAACCACCAGTCCTTCTGGGTGGAGCTGCCCGAGGGCGCGCCCGCCACCGTCGACGTGCTGGGTTCGCTCGCCGCCGCCGGCGTCTCCGCCCGCCGCGGCATCATGGCCGCGCACCTGGAGCCCGCCTACGCCGGGCACCCCCACGGGCCGCTCCCGGTCACCGAGCACCTCACCACCCGCACGGTGATCCTCCCGGTCCACCACGAGATCACCGAGGCCGACCAGCAGACGGTCGTGGCGGCGCTGGCCGCGGCGCTGCGCCTCCAGACCGCAGGAGTTCCGCGTTGACCACCCCTGAGTCGAACCCTGAGTCGAACCCTGTCGAGGCCGTTCCGTTCCTCGACCTGGCCACCCCCCACTCGGAGATCGCCGACGAGGTGAGCGCGGGCTGGGCCGAGGTGCTCGCCAAGACCGCGTTCGTCGGAGGTCCGCAGGTCAAGGCGTTCGAGGCGGAGTACGCGGCCTGGTCGGGTGTGCAGCACGTCGTCGGGCTCGGCAACGGCACGGACGCCATCGAGCTGGCGCTGCGCGCGCTGGGCCTCGGCCCCGGCGACGAGGCCATCCTGCCGGCCAACACGTTCATCGCCACGGCCGAGGCCGTCGCGCGCTCGGGCGCCACGCCGGTGCTCGTCGACGCCGATCTCGACACCGCGCTGATCAACGTCGAGGCCGCCGCCGCCGCGGTCACCGACCGCACCCGCGCGGTGCTGCCCGTGCACCTCTACGGCCAGACCGCGGCCGTCGAGCAGCTCCGGGCGCTGCTCCCGGAGCACGTGGCGATCCTCGAGGACGCCGCGCAGAGCCAGGGCGCGAAGCGCAACGGGGTGTCGGCAGGCAAGCTGGGCGACATCGCCGGCACGAGCTTCTACCCGGGCAAGAACCTCGGCGCCTACGGCGATGCGGGCGCGGTCCTCACCGACCGCGACGACCTCGCCGCCGCCGTCGGGCTGCTGCGCGACCACGGCTCGCCGCGCAAGTACGAGCACGCCGTGCTCGGTTTCAACAGCCGCCTCGACACGCTGCAGGCCGTGGTGCTCTCGGCCAAGCTGCGCCGCCTCGACGGCTGGAACGCCAACCGTCGCGCTGCCGCCGACCGGTACGCGGCGCTGCTCGCCGGCGTCGACGGCGTCGTCGCCCCGACGGTGCTGGCGGGCAACGAGCCGGTCTGGCACCTCTACGTCGTGCGGGTGCAGGAGCGCGACCGCGTCCTCAAGGAGTGCCACGCCAACAAGATCGGCGCGAGCATCCACTACCCCACGCCCGTGCACCGTACCGAGGCGTTCGCGAACCTCGGCAAGGGTGCGGGCTCGTTCCCGGTCTCCGAGCAGCTCGGCGAGGAGATCCTGTCGCTGCCGATGTTCCCGAACATCACCGCCGCGCAGCAGGAGCGCGTCGTGTCGGTGCTGGCGGACGCGGTCAAGTGACCGGAACCGAGACCGGCGTCCGCGTTCACCCGCAGGGTCTCTGCGAGAGCGACGACGTCGGTGTCGGCACGCGCGTGTGGGCGTTCGCGCACGTGCTGCCGGGAGCGCGGATCGGGCGCGACTGCAACATCTGCGACTGCGCCTACGTCGAGGGCGGCGCCACGCTGGGCGACAACGTCACCGTGAAGAACGGCGTGCTCGTCTTCGCGGGCGTCACCTGCGAGGACAACGTGTTCCTCGGCCCGAACATGCTGTTCACCAACGACCTGCGTCCGCGGGCGGCCATCAAGCGCGGACCCGAGGCGCTGCTGCCCACACTGGTGCGCAGTGGTGCCACCCTCGGTGCCGGCGTGATCGTGGTGTGCGGCACCGAGATCGGCGAGAACGCCTTCGCCGCCGCGGGTGCCGTCATCACCAAGGACGTACCCGCGCACGCCTTCGTCGCGGGCAACCCGGCGCGGCTGAAGGGCTGGGTCTGCGCCTGCGGCGACCGCCTCGACGACGCGCTGGTCTGCATCGACTGTGGCACCCGGCACGAGCAGGTCCCCGGCGGCGGGGTGCGCGCCGTACGGGCCTGAGGCTCTGAACGCGGAACGGGCCGCGGCCGACGGGGTTCACCCGTCGGCCGCGGCCCGTTCTCGTTGCGGGGACGCTCAGTCCGAGCGTTCGCGCTTCACCCGGCGGTTGGCGCGGCGGGCCTGCGCGTACAGGAACGGCCCGGCGGCGTAGCCCATGAACTCGACCATCGCGGCACCCTTGGGGAACTCGACCTTCTCCCCGAGCGCGGCCTTGGTCTCCGAGCGGATCGCGATGATGCGGCCGAACCCGGCCGGGATCCGGCGGACGACCTCCCACCGCGTCGACCTGCGCATGAGGCACTTGGTGATGAAGGCCGCGAACCCGGTGCCGTAGCCGTAGAGCTGGCGCAGCAGCTCGTCATGCCCGACGCGGTGGTGGTGCCACACGATGGCCGAGGGCTCGTAGACGATGGCGCGGTGGTTGAGGAGCGTGTTGACGAACGCGTCCAGATCCTCGCCGCCCCGGGTGCGCGCGCCGGCACCCAGCGCCTCGTCGAACCCCTCCGAGGTGTGCAGCAGCGAGCGGTCGAAGGCGAAGTTGGCGCCCGTGCCGAAGACGCCTGCGGAGAAAGGGTAGAGGGGACTGCCCTTCTTGCCCTCCTCGAGCTGGAAGACCTGCGGCTGGATGCGCATCGACCACGACGCCGCGCGGGCGTCGAAGTACGCCTCGGCCGACGTGCTCATGCTCGCGCTGCAGACCAGGCCGGTGACGCAGCCGACGTCGGTGCGGCGGCCGAAGCCGCGCACGATGCCCTCGACCCACTGCGGGTCGACCGACACGTCGTCGTCGGTGTAGGCCACGATCGCGCCCCGCGCCTCGCCGAGGCCCTTGTTGCGGGCGTAGGACAGCCCGGCCTGGGGCTCGACCACGTACCGGAACCGATCGTCGGCCGCCATGACCTTCTCGACGACCGCCCGCGTGGAGCCGTCGCTCGGCGCGTTGTCGACGACGATGACCTCGAGCCGCGGGTACGTCAGCGCCCGCAGGCTCGCCAGGCACCGGGGCAGCATCTCGCTGCGGTTGTGCGTGCAGACCACGATCGACACGAAGCTGTCGGCCACGACGCGGCTGGGGCAGCCGTCGGTGGGCCCGGGCAGCGGCAGGTCGGCGACGTGCAGGCCGTCCAGCACCGGGTGCCCCTCGCCGACCATGTGCTCGTTGATCTCGTCGGACCACTGCTTCCAGGCCAGCGCCAGCAGCTGCTCCCGGTCGACGCTGCCCCGCACCGCCGGGACCGTGGCGTAACCCAGCGGCTCACCGTGCAACCGTACGAGCGCCCGCACCTTCGCGTGCTCGGGCGACTGCGGCGCCACCGACGTGACGGCTCCGCTGCTCGCGAGCTCGATCTGGGCGCACCACGTGCCGCCGCGTTCGTCCGAGTCGCCGCTCTCCCCCGTGCCGCTTTCCTCCGCGACGAGGTCCTCGACCCGATGATCCTCGTTGATCACTGTCCTGCCACCTTCGATTTCGCGACCTCCCGAGCCCGCGCCGCCACCCGGGAGAGCCGATCCGGCAGCGGGCCGAGCCGGTGGTTGAGCGGCGTGAGGTAGGACGTCACCCTGGCCCGCAACTGCGGGACGGAGCGCCGGGCCCGCACCGCCTTCATCGTCAGCGGCAGCGCGCTGTCGCGCAGCCCGGTGGTGAGGCCCCGGTGGTAGAAGCGCCGCAGCTTCTCCACCTCCGGAGCCGCCCACGTCCGATCCTTCTCCAGCGCGAACTCGCACAGCTCCTCGAACCCCTCGGTGTCCTGCAGGAACGCCTGCGGGGCCCAGCGCAGCGCCGTACGGGCGAGCGCGCGCCGGGCCGTGGCCATGAGCTCGTCGATGCCGGGTACCGACTCGCCGGCGGACTTGCGCCATTCGTCGAAGGCCGTGGAATCGCTCTGCAGCTGGCCGGTCCAGTGCCGGCTCGGCTCCTGCGACATGTTCTGCCCGTGCACGCGGTAGAACGCGGCCCAGGGACCGGACACCTCGACGACATCGCCGATGCTGGCCAGCCGCAGCCACATCTCCATGTCGGAGCTGTACGGGACGTTCGGGTTGTACCCACCGGCGGCCCGCTGCGCGGTGTTGCGGACGATGACCTCGGGTGAGCGGGCGTTGGTGACACCACGCCGGCAGCTCATCGCGAGCCAGTCGCGGCCGGGGTACACCACCGACTTCACGTCGCGCAGCTTGCGCACGGTGGGCAGCAGATCGCCCTCGAACACCCGCACCGGCCCGAGTGCGAACGATGCTGCGGGCGTGCGCTCGAGCAGGTCGATGCCCCGATCCAGCCAGCACGGTGCGAGCGCGTCGTCGGCGGAGAGCAGCACGACGTAGTCGCCTTCGGCCTGCTGGAGACCCTCGTTGGCGGTGGCGATCAGGCCACGGTTCTGCTCGTGGCGGACCACGCGGATCCGTGGGTCGAGACGCGGCAGGGCTTCGACGACGCTCCAGGAGTCGTCCGGGGACGCGTCGTCGATCACGAGCACATCGATGTCCACGTGCTCGTTCCGAAGGACGCTCTGCACCGTCTGCGTCACGTAGCGCCCGTACCGGTAACAGGGCACGACGACGCTGACTGTCGGGCGTCTTCCAGTGGATCCCACTGCTCTCGGCCGTTCCTCTCTCGCCAGGGGTACTCGGGCTAGATCCGCGGGACCGCGGGTAGCTGGACCGTATCGGCGTCGGCAGGACTGACCAACGGCGCCGTCTCGCGGAAGACCCGGATCAGCGGGATCACCACGACGAGTGCCGAGACGATCTCGGCGATGAGGTACGCGAGCGCGACGCCGTTGATCCCCATCCGGTCCACCAGCAGGGTGGCCAGCGTGATCGTGATGACCGTGGCCCCGAGCTGGACAGCGACCACGCGTCCCATCTGCTGCCGCAGGCGCGCAGTGCTCAGGTACAGGCTCGTGATGATCAGGAACGGGATGGCGCACGCCAGCAGGCGCATGACACCGCCGCCCTCGATGGCGTAGGACGGGTCCTTCAGCAGGCCCAGCAGCCACGGCGCCACGAAGAGGAGGAACGGCACGCCCGGCACCGCCACCAGCACGCTCAGCTTCGCCGTGCGTCGCAACAGCACCGCAGCCTTCGGGCTGTCGTGCGCCACCTCGACCATGTAGGAGGACCCGATGTTCCACAGCAGCATGTTGAACGCCTCGCTCAGCATCCACGGCAGCGCGTAGTACGCGTTGGCCGTTGTGCCCAGGTGCGCCAACACGATCAGCGGCAACAGCATCGGCACGATCACGACCATCGCGCCCGTGGCGTACTCGCCGAGGAAGATCTTGAGCAGCGCCGGGCGACCGGGCAACGGAACGACATCGGCCGACGGCGGAGCGCGCCGCGGCAGGACACGTCGCACGATGATCGGGCTGACGATCAGCACCGCGACCCCGGCTGGCAGCACCCACGACAACACGATGCCGTTGTCGGGGAGCAGCTGGATGAACACGACCAGCAGCCCGAGCTTCACGAGCGCGAACAGGAGCTGCTCGAGCGGCACCCATATCGACGCGCGCAGCCCGGTGAGCACCCAGTCCTGCAGGACGAACAGCGCCAGCACGACGCACACGAGCGGGAACAGCGCCCGCTCCTCCCAGCTGTGGAACAGCTCGTCGGAGGCGAAGAACAGGGCGAACCCGGAGCCCAGCACGAGCGCGACGACCACGGCGATGCCGTACCCGCCGAGCACGAGCTTGCGGGAGCGCGTGCCGGCGCCCGCGATGAAGCGGCTGATCACGAGTCCGACGTTCTGGCTGGCGAGCACGCTCAGCAGGGTGGCGGTGGAGAGGATCACCGAGGCGCGACCGACCTCGGCGGCCGGAAGGCCCGTGGCCACGGCCCAGAACGCGAGTCCGACGAGCGCCGTGATCGCAGATGCCAGCATCAACGCAAACGCATTGCGTTCGAGGCTGGCACCGAATCGACGACCACCCATCAGTTAGGTCACCCTTTTCAGCGGTCGTGTGATTGGACATCAACATGCTACTGGCCGACCCGGTCGGGCCCGCGCGGCCCCAGTAGCTGCGACCCGTGCTCCACCACGCAGCGATCGGGCTCAGCGTTCTCTCAGTGGAGGGGGTGCATTCTGCGCAGTTGCGCGATCTCGAACGTCTCGGGAACCGCCGCCCGAGAGGCAGGCGGCCGCCCTGTAATCTGCGGCTCGGTAAATCTCCGACGCAGCATCCCGCCGCCACGAGGCGTCGCGCGCTCCGCGGTCCGAACGGGACCGGGCGACGTCAGCAGGCGACCGCGCGACGACAGGAACAGCACTCGTATGAATCGGTCGGTTGCCTCGTCCATCCGCACGCTCGTCGGCCGCTCCAGCGTGGCCCAGGCGGCGTACCCGCACCTCGTCAAGGGCCGGCTCGGCACGGAACGCTGGGCGCTGAGCCTGCTCGAGCGCGGGCGCTCCGCCTCGCGGCCCACCACGCCGAGCAAGCGGGCGCGCATCGTCGCCTACCACTCCATCGGCACCTCGGCGTGGGGGGTCAACGACGTCACGCCCGCCGACTTCGAGCGGCACCTGCAGATCGCCGTCGATGACGGCTGGACGTTCGCGACGCCCGCGGAGGTGCTGGCCCGGCCGGCCGAGCAACTGCTCGCCATCACCTTCGACGACGGCGTCGCCACGGTGCTGGACAACGCCGTTCCGGTGCTGCGCCACCACGGCGTGCCGGCCACGATGTTCGTGGTCACCGGCTGGGCCGACGGCGGGCACGAGAACGGCTACGCCCACGTGCTCGACTGGAAGGGCGTCACGGCGCTGCAGGACGCGGGCATGACGCTGGCGAGCCATTCCACCACCCACCCCGACTTCGGGAAGCTCAGCGTCAGTGACGCCCGCCGCGAGCTCGAGACCTCCCGCGAGCGCATGCGCACGATGCTGGGCCTGGACACCGTGGAGTTCGCCATCCCCTTCGGACAGTCGGCGAACTGGACCGCGGCGGCGCAGCAGGCTGCCACCGAGGCGGGTTACACCACGGTCTACGCCCAGTCGGTGGGCACCCGGCCGCAGGGCACCGTGGCCCGCACCTTCATCACCAGCTTCGACAAGCCGCTCGTCTACCGGGCCGCCCTCGGCGGGGCGTTCGACAACTGGGAAGAGTGGTACTAGGTCGACGCCCGGCACCCAGCGCCCCTTGCAGGAAAGCCACTTTCCTGCAACGTCATTGCGGGAAAGTGGCTTTCCTGCAATCCGAGAGCCTGCGCGCCGGGCGGGTGATCAACGCGCACAGGTTCGGGTTGGATCATGAGCCAGTGCGCGCTCGGCCAACGGCGCGAAGATCAACGCCTACTGGGTCATGGTCAACACGGAACCAGTAGGCGTTGATCACCGAATCGCACCTCCCCGCCGGGCCATGCAGCGCCGCTCGCGGGGCCTGATCCGCGTGAGCCGCACCGGAGCGCCTGCGCGAGGGCCGTGGCGTGCGCTCGCGCACGCCGGTGGTTGTTGTGCCCTCCCGCCGACCTGGCTCAGCCCGATCACGCGCCCGACCAGTGCCGGATCCCATCGCCACGGCGGCCGCGGGCCCTGACGGACTTCCTGCACACCACCCGGCGGCCGCGGTGCGCAGCTCCGGGCAGGCTCAGCTGCTGACGGGGTACTGCTTCACCCAGTCGACGTCCATCGTGGACTGGCGCACGGAGGTGGTGTTGTCCTCCGGGAAGAAGTCGAGCTGCACGGTGAGGTGCATCGGCCGCGGCGGGAGCTTGTCCTTGTCGTTGTTGCGGAACCACTCCTTGCCGTCCAGGTAGGCCACGACGTGGTCGGGGGTCCACTCGATCGCCCAGTTGTGCCACTGGGTGGCGTCGACGTTGAGCGTGCCCTGCACCTTCTGGTCCTGCTTGTCGTCGTCGGCGTAGTGCAGGAAGAAGTTGCCCTCCTGGCGCGTGGGCTCCGTGAGCTCCATGAAGTCGATCTCGCCACCGACCGGCCAGTCCTCCGCGTCGGGCCACAGCAGCAGCAGCGCGTGGTAGGTCGGGTCGCTCGCCGGCGCCCGGACCCGCCCTTCCCAGCGGCCGTACATCTGACCCTTGCCCCAGGCGAGACCGCCGGTGGTCGCCTGGTCGTCGCCCGTGATCGTGAGCATGCCGTCGTGCACGGTGATGGCCGAGGGCGAGCGGCGACCGTTGCCGCCGTGGCCCTCACCGTCGTAGGGACGCCACGGGCGCTCGAGCTTCGAGCCGTCGAACTCGTCGACCCGGTTCGGCTCGCCCCAGCCCATCAGCTTCGCCGCGCTCGTGTCGGCGCCTGCGCTGCCGGTGGCGGTGCTGGTGCCGCCGCCGGTGGTGGTGCCGCCGGTCGACGGCGTGCTGGACCTCGTCGTGAGGACGACGACCGTGGCCACGACCGCGAGGACGACCACCGCTCCGACGCTCAGCAGGATGGTGCGGCCCGACGTGCGGCGGGGTGGTTCCTCGGTGCTGGGCGGGCCGGCCACGCGAACTCCTGGATCGATCGGAAGAGGGTCGAGAAGGGGGGTTGCCAGGCGGGGACGAGGCCCCGAAGAGCGCTGCCGAGAGTAGCCGAGCAGGTTGATCGCGGCGCGCCGACCACCAGGAACGCGCCCCCATCCGGCCGAACACGTCAATCCGGACATGCACCGTGCGTCATCATCGTGCGGCACCGGCCCGCGCATCGATCACCGTGACGCCGACCGCGACGAGGTCCCGCATAGCCGTGCTCTCCGGGTCGGCGTCGGTGATCACCCCGGTGACGTCCGCGAGTGGCAGCACGGCGAACCGCGACGCCGCGCCCACCTTCTCGGCACTCGCCAGCACGTACGTGTCGGCGGCCCGCCGGCCGAGAGCACGCTTCATCGCGGCCTCGTCGGCGTCGCCGGTGGTGAGTCCCGCCTCGTGGTGCACGCCGGTGACACCGAGCAGGAACACGTCCGCGGAGATCGCCTGCGCCGCCTCGACGGCGGCGGCGCCGCAGCTGACCATGGAGTGCCGGAACAGCCGCCCACCCAGCAGGTAGACCTCGATCTCGCGGTGTTCGCCCAGGGCGACGGCCACGGCCGGGCTGTGCGTGATGATCGTGGCCCGCAGGTCGGTCGGCAGTGCCGCGGCGACCGCGAGTGCCGTGGTGCCGCCGTCGACGACGGCGGCGGTCCCCGGCGGGATCAGCCGCGCGGCCACTGCGGCGACGCGCTGCTTGCTCGCGACGGCCACCTCCCGGCGCGTGCCGAGGTCGGCGATGGCGGGTGAGACCGGCAACGCACCGCCGTACACGCGCTGGCACAACCCGGCCGCGGCGAGTTCCCGCAGGTCCCGACGCACGCTGTCCTCCGAGACCCCCAGCTCGACGGCGAGGTCGCGCGCCACGAGGCGCCCGTCCGTCCGGAGGCGGTCAAGGAGCAGGTCCCGGCGCTGCGCGGCCAACATTCTGCACGTTCTCCCTTGTTTCTGCCGACTTCTGCACGTTACCGTGCCGACCGTGAACAAGCCACTGCTGATCCTGATCGCCGGCCCCTACCGCTCCGGCACCGGCGACGACCCCGAACTGATGGCCGCGAACCTCGCCCGGCTGGAGGAGGCGGCCTGGCCCATCTTCCGCAGCGGTCACCTCCCGATGATCGGCGAGTGGGTGGCCCTGCCCGTGCTGAGCTCGGCCGGGGCGAGCGGCCCCCTCGATCCACTGGGCGAGCAGGTCATGTACCCCACGGCCGAGCGGCTGCTGCAGCACTGCGATGGCGTGCTGCGGCTGCCCGGGGCGTCGCAGGGGGCCGACCAGGACGTGGCGATCGCCCGGGAGCGGGGCATCCCGGTCTGGACGAGCGTCGACGACATCCCCGGCGCCACCCTGACGTCAGCAGGGCGTCCCTCCTGACATCCCGGGGGTGGGCGAGCCTCAGCCCCGCGCCCGCGGATGGCTGGTGGCGTACACCTCGCGCAGGGTGTCGACCGTGACGTGGGTGTAGATCTGCGTGGTCGTCACCGAGGCATGGCCCAGCAGCTCCTGCACCACCCGGACGTCGGCGCCACCGGCGAGCAGGTGGGTGGCGAAGCAGTGGCGCAGCGTGTGGGGTGACACCGCGGCTGAGAGCCCGGCCACGTCGGCGGCCGCCCGCAGCGCGTGCCAGGCGCTCTGCCGCGACAGCCGGCCGCCGCGCGCGTTGAGGAACACCGCGGGGGTGCCCCGGCCCCGCGCGGCCAACCCCGGCCGGGCCTGCACCCGGTAGGCGTCGACGGCCGCCAGCGCCGGACGCCCGATCGGCACGATCCGCTGCTTGCCGCCCTTGCCGCGCAGCAGCACCGTGCGCTTGGCCTCGTCCAGGTCGTCGACGTCGATACCGACAGCCTCGGAGATGCGCGCGCCCGTGGAGTAGAGCAGCTCCAGCAGCGCGCGGTCCCGAGCGGGGCCGGGACCGTCGCCGATGCAGCCCGCGAGCAGCTGCTCGACGTCGTCGACGGTCAGCGTCCTGGGCAACCGCGACGGTAGAGCGGGCGGGGTGACCTCGCGGGCGACGTCCTCGGTGACCAGCCCGTCGCGCAGCGCGAAGCGGTGCAGCCCCCGCACCGCAGCTAGCGCACGCGCCGCCGAGGACGCGGCGAGCGGGGCCGGACCGCTGCGCAGCGCCGCGACGAACCCGCTGACGTCGGTCTCGCACACGGCGTCGAGGTCGTTGATGCCGTAGGTGGCCAGGTGATCGAGGTAGCGGCGCAGATCGGTGCCGTAGGAACGCAACGTGTTGGCTGCGCTGCCGCGCTCGACCGTGAGGTGGTGCACGAAGGCCTCCACCGCACGTTCCGCCGCACTCACCCCGTCGCACCCACGCGGCCATGGTGCCGCAGCCCCCGCTGCGGCACCACCACGGCTCGCCGGACGGCTCAGACCAGGTGCGGGATGACCTCCTGCTCGAACATCTCGATGCCGGAACGGTCGTAGGCGGCCTCGCCGAAGTTGCAGATCGCGTACGTCATGCCGGCGTCGCGCAGGGCGCCGAGCCGGTCGACGATCTGCTGCGGCGTGCCGTGGCCGAGGCCGGTGAGTGTCGGGACCGACCGCTCCACGGCCTTGGCGCCGACGTGCGGCTCGATCCGGTTGCGCCAGTCCTCGATCCGCTTCTTCGCGTCGTCCTCGGTGGAGCCGATGGTGATGTTGTAGTTGACGGAGCGGACGATGTTGTCGAAGTCGGTGCCGACCGTCTCACAGTGCTTGCGGAGCAGGTCGGACTTGTGCGTGAACTCCTCGACGTTGTTGCCGACGAAGTTGGTGTACTTCGCGTACTTGGCAGCGATCTTGAGCGTGACCTTCTCGCCGCCGCCTGCGATCCACATCGGGATGCCGCCGGCCTGCAGCGGCAACGGCTGCACGATTGCGCCGTCCACCTGGTAGTGCTTGCCGGCCAGCGTCGCCTTTCCGGTGGTCCAGGCCTGCTGCATGATCTGCACGCCCTCGTCGAGCATGCCCAGGCGCTCCGGCGCGGCCGGGAAGCCGTAGCCGTAGGCCTTCCACTCGTGCTCGTACCACCCGGCGCCGATGCCCATCTCGACGCGGCCGCCGGAGATGATGTCGGCGGTGGCGGCCACCTTCGCGAGGTAGGCCGGGTTGCGGTAGCTCATGCACGTGCACATCTGACCGAGCCGCACCCGCTCGGTCACCGCGCCGAACGCGGAGATCAGCGACCAGGCCTCGTGCGTGGCCTGGTCGGTGGGGACGGGGACGGTGTGGAAGTGGTCGAAGACCCAGAGGGACTCCCAGGGACCGGCGTCGGCGTGCTGCGCCAGGCCCTTCATGGTGGCCCAGTGGTCCGCGGGGTCGATACCGACGAGGTCGTGCCGCCAACCCTGGGGCACGAACATTCCGAAGCGCATTCCAGCCATGCGACAACCCTAGACCGGAGGATGCTCCGGTACCTGTCGGAGCCCGACTCCACCATTCCGGTCACGGGTGCGCCGGAAGGTCCACCCTCGGGGCCGACCGCCGGTACCGTCGACGGGGTGAGCACGTTCGAGGTGCCCCCCATCCGCATCGGCAACGATGAGCGGCAGGCGGCCGTGCAGGCGCTGGGCGAGCACTACGGCCAGGGCAGGCTCGAGTCCGACGAGTTCGACGAGCGGGTGGCCGCCGCCTACGCCGCGCGCACCCACGTCGAGCTCGACATCCTCTTCGCCGACCTGCCGCGCCCGTCGACGTCCGGACCCGTGCCCGCGCTGCCGCCACCCCCGGTCATGCTCGCGCCTCCGTGGCACCAGATGCCGACCGCCGTCGTCCCGGCCCCCTACGGCATCGAGCCGCACACCGGCATGCCGTACTCCGATCGCTCGAAGGTCGCCGCCGGCGTGCTGCAGATCCTGCTGCCGTTCGGGGTCGGCCGGTTCTACAGCGGCCACATCGGCATGGGCATCGCGCAGCTCGTGCTCTCGTTCATCGGCATCGGGGTGCTGTGGTCGTTCCTCGACGGCATCCTGATCCTGCTCGGGCGGCCGATCGATCCCTACGGTCGGCCCCTGCGTCCCTGAAACCGGCTGTTCAGGACCTTCGCGCAGCGAACCGCGTCGGTCGGTCCTGCCACGGCGCATCCAGCGGGCGGGCCGCCGCCGGCGCCCCCGCGATCGCGTGCGCCGCCAGCACCCCGGCCACCGTGATGGCGTTGACGATCGTGCCGCTCAACACCATCCGCACGGCCACCGACAGCGACACCCAGCGGGTGGAGAGGTCGGCCTCCTCGTCGTCGCCAAGGTCCGGACGGCCGACCTCGGTGAGGTCGCGGGCCAGGAAGATGCGCACCGACTCGTCGGAGAAGCCGGGCGACGTCGTCAGGTCGACCAGCACCGACCAGTCCGCCGCTGCCAGGCCGGCCTCCTCGGCCAGCTCCCGCTTCGCCGCCTCGACCGGGTCCTCCCCCGCGACGTCGAGCAGCCCGGCCGGCATCTCCCACAGCCGCCTGCCCACGGGGTGGCGGTACTGGTGGAGCATCATCAGCCGGTCGTCGGCGTCGAGCGCTGCGATCGCCACCGCACCCGGGTGCTCGAGGACCTCGCGCACCGCGACGCGGCCGCCGGGCATCTCGACCTCGTCGGCCCGCAGCGCCATGACGCGACCGGTGTAGATGTCCTTCGACGCGTGCACCGGGAAGTCGTGCCGGGGAGTTGTCATGATCCGTTCACCGATGCTCCCGCCGCGGCCTTCGCCGACGTCCGGCCCTTGGCCGGCAGTTCGACAGGCAGCCGGTCGGCCGCACGGTAGTTCAACGCCGCCTTGACGAAGGCCTTGAACAGCGGGTGCGGGCGCGTCGGGCGACTCTTCAGCTCGGGGTGGGCCTGCGTCCCGACGAAGAACGGGTGCACCGACTCGGGCAGCTCGACGAACTCCACGAGCTTGCCGTCGGGCGACGTGCCGCCGAACACGAGCCCCGCCTCCTCCAGCCGCTTGCGGTAGGAGTTGTTCACCTCGTAGCGGTGGCGGTGGCGCTCGGAGACGTCGCGCGAGCCGTACGCGGCGGCGACGACGGTGCCCGAGCCCAGTTTGGCGGGGTAGGCGCCCAGGCGCATCGTGCCGCCCATGTCCCGCTCCCCCGCCACGACGTCGAGCTGGTCGGCCATCGTGGAGATGACCGGGTGCGGGGTGCGCTCGTCGAACTCGGTGGAGTTGGCGTCGTCGAGACCCGACAGCGAGCGCGCCGCCTCGATCACCATGCACTGCAGGCCCAGGCACAACCCCAGCGTCGGGATGCCTCGGGTGCGCGCGTGGCGGATGGCGCCGAGCTTGCCCTCGATGCCGCGGACCCCGAAACCGCCGGGGACCAGCACACCGTCGATGCCGTCGAGCGCGGCCGCCGCGCCCGCGGGCGTGCGGCAGTCGTCGGAGGGGACCCAGACGATCTCGACGCGCGCGCGGTGGGCGAACCCGCCCGCGCGCAGCGCCTCGGTGACCGACAGGTACGCGTCGGGCAGGTCGACGTACTTGCCGACGAGCGCGATGCGCGCGGTCTCGTCGGGGTGGTGGACGCGGTCGAGCAGGTCGCCCCACACCGTCCAGTCGACGTCGCGGAACGGCAGGCCCAGCCGGCGCACCACGTAGGCATCGAGGCCCTCGCTGTGCAGCACGCGCGGGATGTCGTAGATCGAAGGCGCGTCCGGGCAGGCGACCACGCCGTCGGTGTCGACGTCGCACATGAGGCTGATCTTGCGCTTCATGTCGTCGGGGATCTCGCGGTCGGCGCGCAGCACGACGGCGTCGGGCTGGATGCCGATGTTGCGCAGCGCCGCGACGGAGTGCTGCGTGGGCTTGGTCTTCAGCTCACCCGACGGGGCCAGGTAGGGCACCAGCGACACGTGCAGGAAGAAGCAGTTGTCACGGCCGACCTCGTGGCGGACCTGGCGCACCGCCTCCAGGAACGGCAGCGACTCGATGTCGCCGACCGTGCCGCCCACCTCGGCGATCACGACGTCGGGGGTGATCCCGTCCTCGTCCGGCTCGCCCATGGCGAGGATCCGGTCCTTGATCTCGTTGGTGATGTGCGGGATGACCTGGACGGTGTCGCCCAGGTACTCACCGCGGCGCTCCTTGGCGATCACCGTGGAGTAGACCTGGCCCGTGGTGACGTTGGCCCGGCCGTGGAGGTTGCGGTCGAGGAACCGCTCGTAGTGGCCGATGTCCAGATCGGTCTCGGCCCCGTCCTCGGTGACGAAGACCTCGCCGTGCTGGAACGGGTTCATCGTGCCGGGATCCACGTTGAGATAGGGATCCAGCTTCTGCATCGTGACCCGCAGACCACGGGCCGTGAGGAGTTGTCCGAGGCTCGAGGCCGTCAGACCCTTACCCAGCGAGGACGCTACCCCGCCGGTGACAAACAGATGACGCGTCGCGCGAGGCTGCACGGGGTTTCAGGGTACATAGCGCCCCGCCCGCCCGCGCCGCTGCCCCCGCGCGCCGCAGGCAACTCGCCCGTTCGGTACCCCCGGATCCCGTCGAGAACGACGTTAGCGTGATCAACAGAGCCTTTTGATCATGACAACGTCGTTCTCGACGGGGTCAGGCGGCGGGGGCGGCGCCGTCGGCTGCCGTGACGGCCGTGCCGTAGCGGCCCGCGCGGCCGTCGAGCTGTTCGCGCAGCGCCAGCACGGCCGAGAGCTGGCCGGACCCGGTCTGCAGGTCGTCGACGGTGGACAGGCCGTTGGTGATCGACGGATCGGCGCGCGCGACGCCGACGACGCCCGTCGCGTCGGCAGAGCCGGCCCGTCCGGCGAGCACGGCGCCGCCGCCGCCCGCCCGGTCCAGCGCGGCCGCGAGCCGGGCGACGATGGCCGCGGCGTCACCCGCGTCGACGCCGGTGAGTGCGCCGCCGGTGAGCACGATCGCCAGGTTGGCCCGGGCCGGGACGTCACCCGGGCGCACGAAGCCGGCAGAGGCGAGCCCCGTCAGCACGCTGCGCGCCTGGTCCGGGGTGGCGCCGGGCGCCAGCAGCACACCGCCCAGCAGCCCGCCCGCCAGCGTGCCCGCGTCGGAGGCCGCCGGGAGCTTCGCCCCGGCGGGCAGCAGCTGGGCCGCGAGCGCGCGCAGCTGGTCGGCCCGGCCCGGATCACCGACGGCCGCGGTGAGCGCCACCTCGCCGGTGACGGTGGCCCCGGCCTGCTTGATCAGGGTCGTGACGGCGTCGCGGTCGGCGGGGTCGGCGCCCGAGGTCACGAGCGTCACCGTCTGGCCGGTGAGCAGGCCGCGCACGGCGCCCGGCCCGATCCGCTTGGCGAACTCGTCGGACGAGCGCTGTGCGGCCGCCAGGCTGTCGCGCTCGGCCGTGAGCTGGGCGACCTTGCCGCCGAGGCTGTCGCGCTCGTTCGACACCGCCCCCAGCAGCCGGTCGGAGACACCGCTGGAGCCCACGACGATGCCGATCGCGAGCGCGAGGAAGACCGCCGCGATCGAGACGGCGTGGTAGCGCAGTGAGATCACACGAACCAGCCCTTGATCTGCTCGACGAGCCCGTGCCAGCCCTGCGCCAGCAGGCCCAGCACGGCGTCGCCGGCATCGGAGACGAACAGCGCGACGATCCCGGCGACCACCGCGGCGGCCACCAGCAGCAGGATCGCGCCGAACGGGGTGCGGCTGCGGTAGAGCGACGCGATGACGCGCCCGTCCACGAGCGTGCCGCCCAGCTGCAGCCGGGTGAGGAAGGTGGAGGCGTTGCTGCCGGAGCGGCCGCGGTCGAGGAACTCCGCCATGCTCGCCGACAGCCCGACGGTGACCACCATCGCGGCGTTGTGGTGCCCGGCCAGCAGCAGCGCCAGGTCCTCGGCGTTGGCGGAGCTGGGGAACGTCACGGCGCCCGCGCCGAGGTCCTGCACGCGGTGCAGCCCGGGGGCGTGCCCGTCGGCGAACGCCGGCACGACGACGTCGGCGCCGCACGTCAGCGCCTCGGTGGAGATGTCGGCCGGGTCACCGACGATCAGGTCGGGCTTGTGCCCCGCGGCGAGCAGCGCGTCGGCGCCCGCTCCGACGCCCAGCAGGACCGGGCGGTACTCCCGGATGTAGTTCTTGAGCGCGGCCAGGTCGGCGACGTGCCCGAACCCGGCGGCGACGACGAGCACCTGCTTGCCGGCCAGTTCGACGTCCACCTCGGGCACGCCGGCGCCGTCGAGCAGCAGGGACCGCTCGCGGCGCATGAACTCGATGGTGTTGGCCGCGAACGCCTCGAGCTGGTGGGTGAGCCCGGACTTGGCCTCGACGAGCGCATCGGCGACCGAGTCGGCGTCCTGCAGCGTGCCCTCGACGAGCCGCAGCTCCCCCGCGTACACGACGCCGTCGTGCAGGCGGATGCGGCTGCCGTCCTTGATCGCGTGCATCGCGTCGGGACCGACGGCGTCGATCAGCGTGACGCCGGCCGCGACGAGCACCTCGGGCCCGAGGTTCGGGAACCGCCCGGAGATCGACGGCGACGCGTTGACGACCGCGGCGACCTCGGCGGCCACCAGCGCGTCGGCGGTGGTCCGGTCGAGGTCGACCTGGTCGAGCACGGCGATGTCGCCCGCCTTGAGCCGACGCAACAGGCCCTCGGTGTTCCGATCGACGCGCGCGACGCCGGACAGCCCAGGCAGCTCGGGACGCGAGCGGTGCAACAGGCCGGACAGCTTCATGTACTCACTGTGACAGCCGGTGCCCCGGATGCCAGGAAGGCACGCCGGGCGATCACGATGTGTGCTGGTGACCATGGCCCGACTTCGCACGAGTTCTTCGGTCGTCGCACGGGGTGGGCGCTGTGCGACGACCGGTGAACGTGTGCGACGTCGGCGTGGGTGTGCGGTTACGACCCGGCGGGCGCCTTCTTGCGGGTGCTCTTCTTCGCGGCGCCGTTGCGGGGTGCCGCGGCCCGATCGGCCTCGCGGTGGGCGCGGGCCGCTCCGAGCAGCTCCTCGGCGTGGGCACGGCCGGTGTCGGTGTCGTCGAGACCCGCGAGCATGCGGGCGAGCTCGGCGATGCGCTCGCCCTCGGCCAGCGTGCGCACGCTGCTGCGGGCCGCACCGCTGCCCCGCACCGTCTTGTCGACGACGAGGTGCCGATCGGCGTAGGCCGCGACCTGCGCCAGGTGGGTGACGACGATGACCTGGTGGCGCGCCGCCAGCTTGGCCAGCCTGCGCCCGATCTCGACGGCGGCCCGGCCGCCGACACCCGCGTCGACCTCGTCGAACACCATGGTGGGCACCGGGTCGGCACCCGCCAGCGCTACCTCGAGCGCCAGCATCACGCGCGAGAGCTCACCGCCGGACGCGCCCTTGTGCAGCGGTTGCGGTCCGGCCCCGGCGTGGGCGACCAGCCGCAGCTCCACCTCGTCGACGCCGTCGGCACCAGCCACGAGCGACGCCCGCCCGACGCGCAGCGCATCCGCGGCACCGGGACCGGCCTCGCGTGGTGTGACCACCACCTGGAGCCGGGCGTCGCCCATGGCGAGGCCGCGCAGCTCCGCGGTGGTGTCCTCGGCCAGCTGCAGCGCCGCCTTCGTGCGTGCACCGGTGACGGCGGCCGCGTGCTCCCCCAGCTCGACGGCCAGCTCGTCGCGGCGGGCCGCGAGCGCGGAGAGCGCCTCGTCGGAGGTGTCGAGGTTGGCCAGCCGGGCGCGGGCGTCGTCGGCCCAGGCCAGCACGCCGTCGACATCGGCGGCGTACTTGCGCGTGAGCGCCTTGAGCTCCGCCTGCCGCGACAGGACACCGGCGAGCCGCTCCGGATCGGCGTCGAGCCGATCGAGGTAGCCGGTGAGCTCGGCGCCCACGTCGGCGAGCAGCGCGAGCGCCTCGCCGAGCCGGGAGTCGAGCGCGGTGAGCTCGGGGTCGTCGGCCGCGGCGAGCCGGTGGCGGGCCTCACCGATGAGCGCCAGCGCGCCGAGCATGTCGGACTCGCCCGTCTCCTCCGCCCCGACGAGCGCGGCGTGGGCCGCGGCGGCGGTCTCCCGCAGGTCGTCGGCGGCGGCGAGGCGGCGCCCGAGCTCGACCAGCTCGGTGTCCTCACCCGGCTGCGGATCGACCGAGGTGATCTCGGTGAGGCCGTGGCGCAGCAGATCGGCCTCCTGAGCCAGCCGCCGCGCGCCGTCACGGCGCTCGACGAGCTCGGCGCCGAGGCGCTGCCACTCGGCCCGCACCTCCCGGTAGCGCTCCAGCGGCTTGCCGACAGACTCCCCCGCGAACCGATCGAGCAGCGCCCGCTGCTCGGCCGGGCGCAGCAGCCGCAGCTGGTCGTTCTGACCGTGGACGGCGAGCGTGGCCTCCGCGAGGCGGCCCAACACGCCGACGGGCACCGACCGCCCGCCCAGGTGGGCGCGCGAGCGCCCGTCGGCGCTCACGGTGCGCACCGCGATGAGCGTGCCGTCGTCGTCGGCGTCGGCACCCACCTCGTCGGCGACGGCCATGGCGGCGGCATCCGCGGTGAACCGGCCCTCGACGACCGCGCGCGCCGCGCCGTCGGCGACGCGGGACGCCTCGGCCCGGCCGCCACCCAGCAGCGACAGGCCGGTGACGACCATGGTCTTGCCCGCTCCGGTCTCGCCGGTGAGGACGGTGAGCCCCGGATCCAGCTCCAGCGTGGCGTCGTCGATGACGCCGAGGCCCTGGATCCGCATCTCGGCCAGCATGGGTGGCAGCGTACGGAACGCCACCGACGACTTTCAGTCGGTGGTGCGCGGCGCGCCGCGCCATCCCCTGACGGGGAGGTCGAACTTGCGCACCAGCCGGTCGGCGAAGGGCTGGCCGTCGAGGCGCACCATCCGGATCGGCAGCGCACCACGCTGCACCTCGACCCGGGCACCGGGCGGCAGCGTGAAGGTGCGCCGGCCGTCGCAGACCAGGACCGCGGGCGGCCCGGTGGCGTCGATCTCGATCGCCACCGCGCTGTCGGGCGAGATCACCATGGGCCTGGCGAACAGCGCGTGCGCGTTGCTCGGGACCAGCAGCAGCGCCTCCACCTGCGGCCAGACCAGCGGCCCGCCCGCCGAGAACGCGTAGGCCGTGGATCCGGTCGGGGTCGCGCAGATGACGCCGTCGCAACCGAACGCCGACACCGGACGCCCGTCGACCTCCAGCACGACCTCGAGGATCCGCTCGTGCGAGCTCTTCTCGACAGTGGCCTCGTTGAGCGCCCAGGTCCTGGCGAGGATGTCGCCGCCGCCGCAGACGGTGGCGTCGAGCGTCATCCGCTCCTCGACGGCGTAGTTGCCGTCGACGAGCGCGTCGAGCGCGTCGTCGAGCGACTCCTGCTCGGTCTCGGCGAGGAAACCCACCCGGCCCAGGTTGACGCCCAGCAGCGGCACCCCGACGGGGCGGGCCATCTCCGCGGCGCGCAGCAGCGTGCCGTCGCCGCCGAGCACGAGCACCACCTCGGCGCCCTCCGCGCAGCCCGGGCGGCCCTCGACGATGCGCGGCTCCAGCCCGACCGGCAGCCCGCCGTCCTCGACCTCGGCCCATTCCTCGCCGATCACCCGCAACCGCACGTTCGACTTCGCCAGCCTGCGCGCGACGGCCGCCGCGCACCGCCGGTTGGTCTCGCGGCCGGAGTGCAGGACCACGAGCACTTCACGGGGTGTCATGCCGGTCCCTCCGCTACAGCTGTGGCCAGCGCACCGTCGCCGGCGTCGGTGCCGTGCCGGGCGAGCTGGAGGAAGAACTCGACGTTGCCGGACGGGCCGGGCAGCGGGCTCGCCACGGCACCGCGCAGGACGAGTCCCAGCCCGCGCGCCGACGCCGTGACATCGGTGAGCGCCGACAGCCGCAGCCCGCGGTCACGCACCACCCCACCGGTGCCGAGGCGCTCGCGGCCCACCTCGAACTGCGGTTTGACCATCGGGAGCAGCATCCCGTCCGCTGCCGTGCAGGCCGCCAGCGCGGGCAGCACCGTGCACAGCGAGATGAACGACAGGTCGGCGACGGTCAGGTCGACCGATCCCCCGATCTGCTCCGGTGTGAGCGCGCGGACGTTGGTGCGGTCGTGGACCTGCACCCGCTCGTCGCTGCGCAGCCGCCAGACCAGCTGCCCGTACCCGACGTCGGCAGCCACCACGTGCGCGGCGCCGCGGTCGAGCAGCACGTCGGTGAACCCGCCCGTGGAGGCACCTGCGTCCAGGCAGCGCAGCCCGGTGACGTCGACGCCGAACGAGTCCAGCGCGCCGATGATCTTGTGGGCGCCCCGGGAGGCCCACTCCCGCTCCCCGGTCTCCTTGACGGTGACCGGGGTGTCCCGATCGACCATCGTGGCGGCCTTGCCGGCCTGCGAGCCGCGGACCGCGACGAGGCCCTGCTCGATCAGCTCGGCCGCCTGCTGGCGGGACCGGGCCAGGCCGCGGCGCACCAGCTCGGCGTCCAGCCGGGCTCGGGTGACCACCGCCGTCACGCCGGGCCGGGTGAACCCGCGGCGAGCGCCTCACCCAGCGCGGCGTGGACCCGCTCGAACGCCTCGACGTGCTCGGCGGGCGGCCGGTCTCCCAGCGCGTCCAGCGCCGCCATCGCGTCGGCGACGGCGACACGCGGATCCGGCGGCGCGGGTCGCGGGTCGGAGGGGCGGGGTGGTCCCGGCAGGGGGACGGTCATGGGTGCGCTCCCGGTGGGGTGGTGGCACCCGCCACGGTAGCCGAGGACGCGCCCGCGCCGTCGGCACCGTGATCGAGACCCAGCGCGCTCAGCGCCGCGGCCGCGCCCGGTCCTTCGGCGGTGACCGTGACCGGGCCCCCGCCCGCCGCCCAGTGGACGTGGCACAGCACCCGCAGCGCGTCGATCGGATCGCCGTCGCCCGCCACGCGCAGCGCACCGGCACCGACGAACGTGACGGTCCAGCCGTCCCGGGGCCCCGGTGCCAGCTCGGCGGCGCTGCGCTCCAGCGCGCCGAGGTCGGCGCCGATGTAGTCGGGCCGCAGCGCCGCCGGGGCCGACAGCACCTCCGCGGCGCCGGAGATCCCCGTGAGCACGAGCAACGACGGCATCCCCGCGGTGCGCCCGCCCTCGATGTCGGTGTCGAGGCGGTCGCCGATCATCAGCGGCCGCTGCGCACCGGTGCGCTTCACCGCGGCGTTGACGAGCGCAGGCGCGGGCTTGCCCGCCACCTGCGGCTCCAGGTCGGTAGCGGCGCGCAGGGCCGCCACCATCGACCCGTTGCCGGGCAGCGGACCGCGCTCGGTGGGCAGCGTCCGGTCGGTGTTGCACGCCACCCACAGCGCGCCGGCCCGCAGCGCGATGCTCGCCTCAGCCAGCTGCTTCCAGCCGGTGTCGGGGCTGTGGCCCTGCACCACCGCCACCGCGTCCCCGGCTCGGGCCGCGATCGTCAGACCGACGGCCGTGACCTCCTCGACGAGCGCGGCGGTGCCCACGACGTACACGGGAGCACCCGCAGGCAGCTGCTCGGCGAGCATCGCCGCCGCCGCCTGCGAGCTGGTGGCCACGTCCACGTCGGTGGCCAGGAACCCGAGCTCCCGGAGGTGCTCGGCGACCTCGGACGGCCGCCGCGAAGCGTTGTTGGTGACGTACACCGTGCGCACACCACGCTTCGCGGCCGATGCCACCGCGTCGACGGCTCCCGGTACCGCCACGGCACCGCGGTAGAGCGTGCCGTCGAGATCGGCGAGCAGGACGTCGTGGTCGTCGAGCAGATCGGTCATTTCTCCTGGCCACCTTCCACGGGCACCGCGGTTGCGGTGGCATCAGCGTCCCCAGCCTCAGCAGCTGCCGCCTCGGCAACTCCAGCCTCAGCAACTGCTGGCTCGGGGACGTCAGCCGAGTCCGAGACCGCGTCGTCGTCCGTGCTCTCGGCAGCGACGTCCTCGATGTCCTCGACGTCCTCATCGGATTCGAGGTCGGCTGCGCTATCGGCGACGTCGTCGGAGTCGGAGTCGGAGTCGTCTTCAGCATCGTCTTCGGCGTCAGCGATCTCGTCCTCCGCAGGCGCCTCGCCCACGGCGGCGTCGGTCTCGCTGTCGATCTCGGTGGACGGCTCCTCGTCCTCGACGTCGAACTCGACCCCGTCGTCGGGCAGCTCCTCACCGGTGAGCTCGGCGATGCGCTCCGTGGCGTCGGTCTCCGTGCGCACGTCGGCGTCGACGGTGTGCACGAACCACTGCAGCGCGTCGGACTCGCGACCGGCGGCCAGCAGGTTGTCGGCGTAGGCGTAGAACAGCCGAACACTCCACGGGTCCCGCTTGGTGGCGTCGAGCTCCGGGATCTGCAGGCCGACGACGGCCGCGTCCAGCTCGCCCAGGTCGCGCCGGGCCCCGGCCACCACGATCGTCAGCTCGATCATGTCGGACCGGTCGAGCTCCTTGACCTCCGGTCCGCGCGCCAGTTCCAGCGCGCGTTCCGGGCGGCCGAGTGCCCGCTCGATGTCGGCCATCACCGCGAGGTGACCCGGACCGCCTCCCATGCGGCGGGCCGCACGCAGCTCGCCGAGTGCCTCGGCCCACTCACCTGCGTGGTAGGCCGCGATGCCGGCGGCCTCGCGGACCAGCGCGATGCGCGAGGCGCGCTTGCGGGCGAACCGGGCGTGCTCGAGCGCCTGCTCGGGGTCCTCGTCGACGAGCCTGCCTGCCGCGACGAGGTGGCGGGCGACCATGTCGGCCGTGTCCTTCTGCAGTCCGCGCAGATCCCTGCGGGCCTCGGCGTCGAGCTCCGCTGCGGTGATGCCGTCGGGCAGCTCCGGCTCGGGCACGGACGGGGTGTGGACGCCCTCGGCGCCCATGTTCGCCCGGTCCCGGCTGGGGCGGCGATCCGGCCGGTCGTCGTTGCGACGCGCCGGCCGATCGGCGTTGCGGTCCTGCCACGGCTTGCGGTCGCCCGCCTCGCGAGCGCGGTACGGCTTGGCCGCACCCTCCCGGTCGCCCCGGTACGAGGAGCCACGCGTGTCGCCGCCGGCGCGGTCGGAGCCGCCCCGGTGAGCGGAGCCGGCGTCCGAACCGCCCCGGTAGGAGCTGCGGTTGTCCGAACCGGAACGGGGCGCACCACCACGGTACGGCGAGCCGCCGCGCGGAGCACCCCCGTCACGGGGGCTCTCGCGGTCGGGACGGTCCGGGCGCTCCGGACGGTCGGAACGGTCGCGGGAGCCGGCGCCGCGATCCGGAGTGTTGCGGTCCGACGTGCCCCGGTACGAGCTGGGCCGGTCACTGCCGGGCCGGTCACTGCTCGGCCGATCACTGTTGCCGCGGTACGAATTACCGCGGTCGTCACTGCTGCGGGCCGAGCGGTCGCGGTAGGAACCGCCGGAACCGGCGTCGCGGCTCGGACCGCCGCTGTAGGAGCCACCCCGATTCGCGTTGCCCCGGGCGGAATCGCCCCGGAAGGAGTTGCTGCGGAAGGAGTTGCTGCGGGAATCACTGCTACGGGAATCGGCGCCGCGGGAATCGGCGCGGGAGGAATCGCCGCGATACGAGGACCCGCGGGGTGAATCGCTGCGGGGCGAATCGCTACGCGGGGAATCGCTGCGGAACGAGCCGCGACCCGGTGCACCGCGATCGGAACCGCCACGGGCATCTTCACGGGACCGATAGGCGTTGCCGCCGCTGTCGGATCGTCCGCGGTAGGAGGATCCACCGCGGTCGGAGCCACCGCGCTCGGTGTTGCTGCGCTCGGAGTTGCCGCGATACGAGGAACCGCCGCGGTCGGAGGAGGTGTTGCCGCGATAGGACGACGACGAGCGATCGGTCGGGCGCCGGTCGGAGGAGGAACGTTCGCCGGAGTTGCGATCCCACGAGGTGCGGTCATCGCCGCCGCGGTAGGAGGAGCCGCGATCCGCGCCACCGCGTGGTGAGTCGGTGCGCTCGCCACCTCGGTAGGAGGAGCCCCGGTACGAGGAGCCGCCACGGTCGTTGTTGCCCCGGGCGCGATCGTCGTTGCGGGCGGGGCCGTCGCTGCGGGACGGAGCATCGCGGCGGTCGGAGCCGCCCCGGGGGGCGCCGCCGCGATCGCTGTTGCCGCGGTAGGGCGTGCCCCGGTCGGCGGGCCTGCCGGCTCCGCCATCCCTGCGGTCGTTGCTGTCCCGGCCCCGGCGATCGCCCCTGTCGGGGGCACTGTCGGAGGGTGCCTGCCAGCTGCGTGCCGGCCGATCACCCTGCTTGGGTCCACCGGACCAGCCCGAGCCGACACGGCCCTGACCAGTGCGTGGGGCGCCCGAGCGGCCCTGGGAGCCACCTCGGTTGTCTGTGCCGCGGCGCGGGGACGCGCCGCCGCTTCCGGCGTGCTGGGGACGAGCTGACTTGCCTTTGGGTTCCCTGGCGCCGCCGCGATCGTCGTCTCGCGGGCGGTTATCGCCGGAACCATCCGCGATACTCACCTGTAGATGATACAAAAAAGTGGGCCCCCGCCTGACGGCGGGGGCCCACAAATGAAGTTGATGTCGGCGGCGACCTACTCTCCCACACCCTAACGAGTGCAGTACCATCGGCGCTGGAGGGCTTAG